>CAZVXJ010000060.1:0-12962 GCA_964631675.1 uncultured Alphaproteobacteria bacterium | reverse complement strand
CTCTTCGTGGTCTGGTCAAGTCGCACGACATCGTTAGCCCTCAAGTCCGCCGAAAGAAACGCGGCAAAAGCAGAAGAGGAAATCTGGTGATCGGTTCTGCCATAGCGAATCCGAACGGATTCGATCGGTCCGGGAGAGAGACACCACACCATCGGTGCATCCGGAATCTGCGGAGGCACTATCTTGTAGTTGAAAACCTCCGCGGTGGACTCAACGAACGACGGGCTGCCGCCCAAAATAAGCAGTCCCGGCTGCGAATCCAGAACACGCGCAAAAGCGTCCAACTCATCCAAGGTGAGTCCGGTCTCACGACAAATTGTCTGCAGCTCGAGTAGGGAAGGTATGCGCCTGTCCTGGCGGCGGTGCGCAACTTCCGTGAGCTTGTCAGCGAACAGCAATGCGGCTTCGGTCGTTCGAAGAAAAATATCCATGCTTACTTCGCGCTCGTTGACAAAACGTGAAAGCAGAACTGAAGCGACAGACCCAAGGTACAAAGCAGCCCGATCAATAAATAGATCTTATTCGATTGCTTACGATTCAGTTCGAAGCGCTGCATAATTTCATTTCGCAATGCCTGCTCGCGTTCACTGGTGGTCGTCTCCATGAAATCGAACTTCGTCGCAAGCTGGCTCGTCAACTCGCGCTTAAACGCTGGCAGACTCTCGGATTGTAGTGAGCGCAGTTCGGAGGCAATCTGCTCAGCGGTTTCGCGAGTTGAATTGAACTGTGTCAATGTGCGCTGTTCGAATTCAGTCACCGATGCTCTCAACTCGGCGACACGACGTTCCGTGGTATCCCGTACACCGTTTATGGTCAATCCCAGTTCCTCGATGCCACGGTCATGAACGGTCTGGGCCTTGCGCACGAGATCAATGTCTGTAGTGTGCTTCTCGAGTTTGCGATCCAGGAGCGGCAGCAGCTTTTTCATCCCGCCTGTCTCGGCCTGCAAAATCTCAAATTTTTCCCCCGACATTGCCAGCAGATTCCGTGCGTCGCTGGCAATGGCTTGAAGCGCAATCTGATCGCCCTGGTGCAATGACTGAATGAGATGCGAATAGCGCTCCAGTGCCTGCGGAATCGAAACGGCCTGCTTGAGAAAATGATCGGTTCCCGCGTCGATAACTTCCTTAAGCCGCGCGGCATTCTCATCGTAGTTTGCTCGAATGGCTTCGCGCAGCACACTCAGCTGTTGATCCTGTCTGGCGCGCAGTGCGGCCACTTCGCCGGCAACGGCTTTGACATGGCTCTCTACAGCGGTGGAAAACGCCGCAGTGGATGACTTGAGGCCGTCGAACTTCTCGTCAAAGATTGAAGTACCGCGGCGAAGTTCTGAAACCATGTCGTGCTCAAACGACTCACGGGACTTGTCGCGATCTACCAGCACACCCTCCACGGATGCCATTCGCCTGGTGATGTGATCTACATTTTCCCGAAGCACATGCTCTACGTGAATTCGCAACTGTTCTAGATTGGACGTCCACGATTCCGAGACTTCCTGAAGCGTGCGCGTCACCAGTCCGCCATTGTCTGACAGCTTGCGCTCCATTTGCTCACGCAAATCGCGCAATCCCGCTTCAATTTTCTCTCGCTGTACGCGGCCCTCGCTTACAGCGGAGTCCGTGGCGGCGGTCGCGGCTTGTTCAGTGCGCTGCAGCGCGTCAGTGATCTGAGTAAATCGACCGCGATCTTCCTCAATCTTACCTGTCAGCGCCTGATTGCCCTGGTCAAGGTGCTTGGAAATCTGGTCGGTCTTTGAAATCCATAGCGTAGTCTGCTCGCGCAGAGAATCATGCAGACCGTGTACGTTCGCCGCAATGGCATTCATTCCATCACGCGCACCGCGCTCATTGTCACGTCCCTCACCCAGCATGCGATCGAGATTTCTCAGCGATTCGCGGATTTGCTCGCTTTCACTGGCGATGCGCTCAGTCTGACGGGCGGCCGCTTCCGAGAAATTCTTCTCCAGTTCACTCAGGACTTTTTTCGCTCCGCTCAGTTCTCCCGTTATCGCCTTCTTGGTTTGAGCGAACTCTTGCACAATCCTGTTTTCACTTGCGTGCAGCGCGGCAGTCACCAATTCAGGCGAGATCGATGGTACCGCCGGCTGTGTGTCGCCGCTTGAGGCTGCATTTTGAATTGCCGCGGTTGTTCGGGCGTCCGCCTGAGCCGTAATCAGAATCTGCATCTGATCACGCAGCATGGCAATGTGAGCCTCCAGCTCATCCTGCAACTTCGGGCCAACGGAAGCGAGTGATTCCTGAATCAGCTGATGGATCTTGTCCCAGTTTTCCGCGTGAGCTCCGTTACGCTGCTCGGCCTTCTTGTCGCTTTCTTTCCGATAACGGCGAAGCTCTTCGAGAACCACTGATTCTGTCTTGCGCAGTGCCTCACGCACATCGTCACCCAGCGTAACTGCAACGGGGGAAGAAACCTGAGGGGCGGCCTGCAAAGCCGGTGGCTGGACCTCAATCACTTGCGGCAGAGAGTTTTTGAGTGCGTCCGCTTCATTTTCAAACTTGCGGAACAGACTCTCGAGCTGCGAAGTCAAATGAGTAAATCTTGATTCCATTTCAGCGCCGACCCGACCCATGGCCTCGCGGCTTTTCCCGCTCTGCTCACGGATCAGCTCTCCCTCCGTCCGGAGCGAGGCCTCGAGTTGCTCGTGGGTCTGTGCCACTGACTTGAGTATCTCACCCGAGCGTTCCTTCAGGTCACCGACATGAGTCTTCATCAGACCTTCAAGCTCTTTGACGCCCTCATGGAGTCGGGTGCTTGCCGGGGCAAAGAGTTCACGCAGGCGGTCTACACCGCGAGAAATCTGTTGCAGACTCTCTTCAGAATGTTGTAAATTCTCGAGTGCAGAGATCAGAGTCCTCAGTTCATCCCGGAATGCCGGGATAAACTTATGTTCTGTAAGCTCTTGCGTGAGAGTTTCGAGGAATTGCCTGAGAGGCTCTATCACTTCCTGGTGAGGGGCGTGCTTTGGAGTCATTACTGCGCTTCGGTTTACTTTGGAAACATCGTGGCTAGTCTGGCCGAGTTAGTGCAAGCTCAGTACCAGTCGTGGCTGCACACCAGCCTCGTTGTCTTCAAGCAAAGCACTTGACAGGTCACATGTTACTGAACAATCGTGCAAAAGAGCCAACGTGCAACTTTCTCCGGGCCGGAACCCTCCTAAGCATGAGAGGCAGATTCATAGTCTGGACTCCGGTACGAACAACGGTATCCCATATTGTAATTAACCACCATTTGGATAAAAGCACATGATCAGCAGGAAAAAGAAAATCTGGGGAATAGTCATCCTCATCGTTGTTGTTGCTGTAGGGGGAATTGCATGGCAATCCTCAACCAAAAAGGAACCCGGTACAGAAGTTACCGTAGAGAAAGCTGAACATCGCCGACTGGTCTCTACCGTTTCGGCCGAGGGCGAGGTTGAGCCCGTCGAACAGGTTAAGGTCTCTGCCGAGATTCCGGGGAAAATCATAAAACTGACGGTCAAAGAAGGTGATCCAGTCGAAAAGGGACAATTTCTGGTGGAGCTGAATCCCGAAACGTATCTCGCAAACTTGGAATCAGCGAGGTCGGCTCTAAGATCAGCACGGGCATCGAAGGACAAGGCACAGGCTGACTTGAAGCGAATCACCGAATTGGTGGCCAAAGGTATGTCATCACAGGCGGACCTGGATGCGGCAAAGGCTTCCGATGAACTCGCTGCGGGTGAACTGGATCGAGCGAGTGCGGGAGACAAGAGTGCGCGTGAAAGCCTCGCCAAGACCCGCATTTCTGCTCCAATGTCCGGCACGGTTTCGCAACTCAACAAAGAAGTGGGCGAGCTGACGCTGGGTTCTCAGTTCCAGGAAGATGTGATCATGATTGTCGCTGACTTAGGGCGGATGCAAGTTCGTGCTGACGTAGACGAGAATGAAATTGTGGGCGTCAAAGTGGGCGATTCTTCGAGAGTTGAGATTGATGCTTTCCCGGACACGACTTTTCGCGGCGTTGTGAGGGAGATCTCGCAAAGTGCCGCGATCAGCCAGCGTCTAGGCGTGGATGCTACCGCCAAGAATTTTGCCGTGGAGGTCGAAATCGTCGATCAGATTGCCGGCATCAGACCTGGCATGTCCGCTACCGTGGATATCATCACGGATGTGCGGGATAATGTACTCTCCGTCTCACTGCAATGTGTTGCTCTGCGCGAGAAAGAGGAAGGCAAGGCCGTCGAGCTCAAAACCAAAGAAAAGAAATCGAGTAAGGAGATCGCTGCCGAAGTGAAGTCGGGAACTGCCGATAGCTCGATCTTCACGCAGGAAGAACTGGAGGAAGGCGTCTTTGTCTTCGCCAAGGATTCTGCGGCCTGGAAACCCGTGAAAACCGGGCTCTCTTCCGACAGGCATATCGAAATAATCAGCGGGGTTGCCGAAGGGGACTCAGTAATCAGCGGACCCTATCGGGCGCTGGCGAAAGACCTCTCGGCCGGAGACAAGGTGAAGCTGAAATCCAAAGAGGAAAAAGGCAAGAAAGGCGAGAAGAAAAGCTGAGCTTAGAAACTGATTTCTTGAGCACAACCCTGCCAAACATTATGAGCAAAGATACCGCCAGAAATGGCAACCTGATCGATATTCGAAATCTCTCCAAGACTTACATCATGGGTACGGAAGAGGTTCGCGCGCTTCGTGGTGTTGATATCGCCATCGGAAAAAATGAATACGTCGCGGTGATGGGGCCGTCAGGATCCGGAAAATCCACCTTGATGAATCTTGTGGGCTGTCTGGACACACCATCTGCCGGAGATTATTTTCTTGCGGGGCA
Organism: uncultured Alphaproteobacteria bacterium; assembly: GCA_964631675.1. Lineage (GTDB taxonomy): Bacteria > Electryoneota > RPQS01 > RPQS01 > RPQS01 > CAZVXJ01. Next base: position 8,153 of record CAZVXJ010000060.1, on the reverse strand, counting down.
GAATGTGGCACGTCTCGCTGATTCGGAACTTGCCGAGATTCGCAATAAGCGCATCGGTTTCGTTTTCCAGACTTTCAACCTGCTTGCACGAACAACCGCACTTCACAATGTGGAACTTCCGTTGGTGTATGCCGGTTTGCCTTCAAGCGAACGCAAGAAACGCGCACGAGCGGCGTTAGTGGCTGTTGGACTTGAGGATCGCATGACCCACAAGCCGAACGAACTCTCCGGTGGTCAAAGGCAGCGCGTGGCAATCGCGCGTGCACTTGTCAATAATCCCTCCATAATCCTCGCGGATGAGCCGACCGGTAATCTGGATAGCAAGACCGGCGAGGAAATCATGGCGATACTGGAGAAACTCTATCAGGACGGGAACACGATTATTCTGGTGACTCACGAAGAGGACATCGCAAAGCACGCCAGGCGAGTCGTCAGACTGCGTGACGGGTTGATCGAATCGGATGTGCAGGTCGAAAGAGCGGCGCACGCATGAACCGGATCTTCTTTGATGCAGGAGAAGGAGCAGGTTTTGCGCTGAAGGCGCTAATGCGCAATAAGCTGCGCGCCGTGCTCACGACACTCGGCATCATCATTGGTGTGATGACCGTCATTCTGATGATCATGATCATTCTGGGTCTCAACAAATCGTTTGAGAAGCAGTTTGCATTTCTTGGGTCGCATACTATCTACGTCTCTCGTTGGGACTGGACCTTCGGGGAAGCCGACTGGAGATCGATGCTGAAACGCCGCGAGATGAAGGTCGAATATGCAGAATTCATCGAGCGGGAGTCACGATTGGCTGAGGCCGTTTCGCCGTTTGCACAGGACGACCGTACCGTCAAATTCGGAGGTATCAGCGAGACTCGCATACCCATTTTTGGTGTGGACCAAGACTACCTGGTGACCAATTCTGTCGAAATTGAATTGGGACGCTACATCACTGAAGCAGATTGCCAGTACCGCCGGAATGTCTGTGTCATTGGCTTCGGCATCAGCGAGAAGCTATTTGAAAAGGTCTCGCCTATCGGACAGAAGCTGGATGTTGGCGGACGGAAATACACCGTTGTTGGTGTACAAAAGAAGCAGGGAAAGTTCTTCGGTCAGGATTGGGACAATTTTGTAATGATGCCGATCGGAACCTGGCAAAAGGCTTTTGGTACACGTAATACCGAAATGGACATCGTCGTGAAGGCAGCAAATGCCGAAGATGTCGATAATATGAAATGGGAGGTGCGCGGCCTGATGCGCAAAGCGCGTGGGCTCGGTCCGCAGGAACCCGATGATTTTGGCGTGAATGCCCAATCCATGATCATGGATTGGTATAAAGGAATTACAGCGGGAGTTTATTCGGCAGGTATCCTGATAGCGTTCATCTCGCTATTGGTGGGTGGAATCGGAATCATGAACATCATGCTGGTCAGTGTAACCGAGCGCACGAGCGAGATCGGGCTTCGAAAAGCTCTCGGCGCGCACCGCTGGATGATCGCCTGGCAGTTTCTGGTGGAGGCGGCCGTCATTTGTCTCATTGGCGGGGCGGTCGGAGTGGGATTTGCCGCGCTGGTAGGCAAAGCTATGAATAGCTTCATGCCGACATCAATGCCGCTGTGGCTGATCATATTCGGATTGCTTTTTTCTGCCATCGTGGGCATTTTTTTCGGTCTTTATCCCGCGTCGAAAGCTGCAAAACTCTCCCCGATTGAAGCATTGAGGTCGGAGTAACCTATGAGTTTGTTTAGTTCGTTCGGATACTCAATGCTGGAGGCGCTGCGCATGGCCCTCGCCGCGATGCGAGCGCATAAACTACGTACTGCCCTCACTCTGCTTGGCGTGACCATCGGTGTAATGACCATTATTTCCACTACTACGGTGCTGGGCGGAGTCAAGCATCGCGTCACAAACGTGATGGCCAATTCGCTCTCGGTGGATGTCTTTCAAGTTCAGCGGCATGATAATGACGCCGGCATTCATGTTGGCCCAAGCACGAGGGAGCGCAGGCCGAAAATCACTGCCGACTACGCCGAGGCAATCAAAGAGCGATGTCCGTCCGTAAAATCCGTCGGTGTCGAAGTCTGGGAATTCGGCTACACCTTTCAGCGCGGGTCGTTGAAGTCAAACCCCAATCAGCAGCTGGCCGGAGGTACGATTGAGTTTGGACCGAATAACGGCTACAATGTGGTCCAAGGCCGGCCGATCATGCAGCAGGACATCGACGGAGCAAGGCGCGTGGTCGTGATTGGACACCATGTGGCCAAAAGACTGTTCGAGCGGGAGAATCCAATTGGGCAGACCGTTAAAGTCGCCGGTGAGAAATTTGAAGTTGTGGGAGTCTTCGAGGAGCGGGGATCGGTGCTCGGAGAAAGCCTCGACAATGACAATTGGCTTCCGATCAGTACATGGTTCCAGATTTTCGACCCGCGCAGATCGGTGAACCTCACAGTGCAGGCGTGGAGTCCGCAGGTTTATGACCAGGCGCAGCAGGAAGTCATCGAATGCTTGCGAGTGGAGCGCGGTTTGAAACCCGGTCAGAAAAACAATTTTGCCATGTGGACGCCTGATTCGAGAAAACAGGTATTCGACAATATGCTGGGCTCGGTCGGTTATGCGGCCTTTGGCATCTGTGGTATTTCGCTGCTCGTTGCGGGCATCGGTATTATGAACATCATGCTTGTATCGGTGACCGAGCGCACGCGTGAAATCGGCCTTCGCAAAGCCTTGGGAGGAACACGCGGATCCATCCTCAGACAATTTCTGATTGAATCGGTCATGCTCTCGGAGGTGGGCGGATTTGTCGGAATTGCGCTCGGATATGGAATCGGGTTCGGGCTCAGCAATTTCATAAACTATCCTGCGCCCGTACCCGGATGGGCTGTCTTGCTCGCGATTATTTTCTGCTCTGTGGTGGGGGTTGGATTTGGTATGTGGCCGGCAGTCAAAGCATCGAGGCTCGATCCTATTGAGGCGCTAAGATATGAGTAGGAAGTAACTCGACATTCATTTGACCGAGGCTGAAACATTTACTCCGCTTGCAGTATCAGATAGGGAGAAGGTGGAAAGTGCTTGCCTTGACGAAAGACGGTTTTCAGGCTCCGATGTGGAAATGCTGCGAAACTACTCAAGACGCACCTCTTGCCCAAATGAAAGATTACGGGAATCAATGTACATATGATGAAATGGCCGTTCTTCTTCTTACTGGTATTGCAATCCCTCCTCATGGCTAAGACTGCAGCGGATTTGCCGCTCGAAGAATTCTTCAAGACCTATCGAGTATCCAGTCTCTCCTTTTCACCTGATGAAATGGAGTTTGTATTCGTTTCAGACAAGACAGGCAAATACCAGCCTTACATCATGCCGGTCCGCGGCGGTGCATGGAAGAGATTGCTCGAGACTGAAGACGCCGTCATGGGAGTTTCCTGGTGTCCGGTTGATCGCAACGTGATCTTCCTGCTGATGGACAACAAGGGCGACGAGAACTTTCACATTTACAAGACGACCCCCGACGGTGGTACACAAACTGACATTACCCCGTGGGAGGGTAAACGTGCTGCGATGATTGGCTGGTCGAAGAGTGGAAAGTACCTCTACTTCAACTGCAACCGCAGGGACGATCGATACATGGATACGTACCGGTTGGATGTATCCACTATGCAATCTGAAGTCGTGTTTGAAAATAACACGACGTTCAGCGTCGATGCCATCTCGCCGGATGATCGAGTCTTGATTCTGAATGAGTTCTTGAATGTGACCGCTTCCAACCTCCATGTTTACGACATCGCTACGAAACAGACGAAGCCGATTACAACGCAGGACGGCGGCGAAGTAAATTATGGTTTCGCCGATTTTTCCCCGGACGGCAAAACCTATTACATTTTGACCGACAAAGGGTCGGAGTTCACCAAACTCGTCAGCTACGATACCGAATCGTCCGAATGGAAAGACGAACTTGTCTCGGATTGGGACGTCGAAAGCGCGAGTTTCAGCTTCAAGAATTCCTATTTCATGACGGCCATCAATGAAGGGGGCCTCACGAAATTTGATATTCGACATTTCAAGTCCGGCAAAAAACTGAGTCTGCCGCCTCTGCCGGATGCGGAAATCATTCCAGTGGGGTTCAGCCGCAGCGAGCGATACCTGAGAATCTATGTCAATGCGGACAACGTGCCTGGTGATCAGTACCTGCTTGACTTGAATTCGAGCGAGCTGATCAAACTGACAAATCTGTTCGACAATGGCGAACTCCGGCAGGACATGCTGGTCGAGTCCAAGCTGATTCACTATACAAGTTTTGATGGTCGACAAATCCCCTGCTGGCTGTATCTGCCGAGTCAGGCATCCAATGGTAAAAGCATACCCGTGGTCATTGACATACATGGTGGCCCGATGGCGCAGCAAAAGCCGTTCTACAATCCATGGACCCAGTATCTCTTGAGTCGCGGGTTTGCGGTTGCCGCGCCGAATGTGCGAGGATCGACTGGATACGGTAAGTCATACTATCTTGCAGACGACCAGAAGTGGGGCGAAGACCCGCTGCAAGATGTGGTGTACTTGAAGAAACATCTTTCATCCGAATCCGGTATCGACACGTCGCGCACCGTGATCTGGGGCGGGAGCTATGGCGGATACATGGTGCTGGCAGCACTAACTTTTGCGCCGGAGGAATTTGCACTCGGTCTGGACTGGGTCGGGCCGTCGAACCTGTTTACCCTGTTGGCATCCATTCCGCCGTACTGGGAGCCATACAAGGCCTATTTCTACCGGGAGATTGGAAATCCCTCCAATCCGGAAGACAGCGCCCGCATGTATAAACAGTCTCCGGTGTTCTTTGCCGACAGGATTCAGAGACCGCTGTTTATTGTGCAGGGACGAAACGATCCGCGTGTGAAAGTCGCGGAGTCGGATCAAATTGTGGAGGCGGCACGCAAGAACGGCAAGGAAGTGGAATACATGATATTTGAAGACGAGGGCCACGGGCTGCGCAAGCGCGATAACAAGCTGAAAGCCTATGGTGCCATGTACGACTTCATGACGCTGCATCTGGGAATGAATCAGACGGACGTCTTGAAAAATTAGAGATCGCAAACGCGTGTGATGGTTCTCCGCCCATCATCCGCAACGCAAAAATCCCCGGTGAGTGATCATCGGGGATTTTAGTTGGGCTCGGTTCGAAGTCAATGCACTACAACTTCAGGCGCTTGTCCAGAAAGATGAATGTTCGTGCCAATGCGTCAACAGTGGTCAATTCATTGTATTCCTCGCCGAACGCCGGATCAGCAAAACTATGCCCGCCCGGAACGATAACGGTTTCGATACGTACTCCTGCATTGACCAAGGCCTGGTCGAACTGTTCGATCTCGGTTCGCGGGTGAATAATATCCTGATCCCCGAAAATCGCCAGCACGGGACAGGAAACCCGCTTTTGCAGCTCGGGCGACGGAAGGGTGCTGCTGTACCAGCTTGCGCAGCCGCGGAATCTGGGGCTCGCGGCAACTACCGAGTAAGCGATGGATCCCCCGTAACCCAGCCCCCAGACCGCAATGCGATTTTTTTGCACATCTGAACGGTTACGCAGATGCCCCGCGACACGCAACACAGCTTCCACTGATTCGGAGTCGCTGACTGCACCAATGTATTGCTCTGCCTCATTCAAGTCAGCCGTAACTTCGCCCTTGAACATGTCCACCGCGACTACGATGTAGCCGCTCTGTGCAAGTGTATCTGCAAATGACCTGATTGTCCGGTTAATGCCAAGCCGGTCGTGCAGCAGGATAACCGCAGGTGCGGGTTCAGTGACCACCGGAAAGGCGAAATAACAACCGGGAGTCTCGTTCAGATATGGTTTCAGGCGTTCAATCCGGGCTGCCCAGGCCGATTCAATCGCCCGCCCGCGATCCTGCATGCCGCCGTCGTCGTCCCACGAAACCTGCGATACATCGATCTCAGTGCCCTCCGGATTCCAACGAAAGTGAATGGTGACTGTATCGGAGATTTCGTTGTGAATAGAAGTGTAGGCGAGCAATTCGCCGGGAAGAGCGGAAAGACAAATCCCTTCCTCAAGCGTGCCGTCTGGAAATGCGAAGCGCCAGGTGGTTCCACGTTCTGCGGTGAAGTTGCCTTCCAGAGCGCCCCGCCAATGCCTGATTTGCCAGGTCTCCGATAGTGCACGAAAGCTCTGTAGCGGTGATGCGGACACCTGTAACTTGACCTGCACTTCATGGGACGTTGGCGCGGCAGCACCAATACCGGATAAGTAAAGCGTAAGGAATGCAGCGAGGAATTTCATGTGAGTTCTCCGCGGTGTTTGAATTCCGGGCAGGCACTTCAGACAATTGAATCAATCAAATATTCCCGCCTCGAAGCGGGAATATAGTGAAAATTACCCGAAATAGAAAGGGCTCAGTGTGCCAGTTCCAAGCGAACGTGCTTTTCCCCCGAAAGGTCCACCGTTCGCGGTGTCAACTTCTTGCCGGTAGCATCGCGGATTAGCACGACGATGGGATGATGAGGCTTTTCCTGACTTGGCTTCATGACAGCTGCGGTGAGTCCCTCGAGTGGCTTGGACGAGCACTCGCAAATCTTGACCAGTGAACCGGTCGGAAAGAGCGAGATGATTTCCATCAGGATCTTGACGACTTCCAGATTGTAAATGGTTCTCAGACCCTTCAGAATCTCTGTGATGGCGGCTTCGGGAGACACGGCCGGTTTCTTCCTGCCGGAGATCAGGTTATCGTAGGCATCGGCCACCGCAATGATCTCCGCCAATGGGAAGATCCGTTCAGTCGGCGGGGTACCATTGACGTACGGTTTTTGATTGGCCCCTTTGATGCCCATGGGGTAACCCAGCCCGTCCTGTCGTTCGTGGTGGTAGAGTATACCCGATTGCGCCAGGAAATAGCGGTCAGTGCTGTTCGCAAACATGGTCTGTCCGAAAACCGGATGCTCGCGCATCATGTAGTGTTCGTCCTCGGTAAACTCTGAGGGCGGCTTGTGCAAGAGATGCGGCATCGCCAACTTCCCAAGGTCGTGAAGAAATGCAGCCATCCCGAGTTCTGTCAGGTCGCGGCGTCCATACATAAGCCGTCTTGCAATCAAGAGTGAGACAATGGTAACGTCAATGGCGTGTTCCTGATTGTAGCCTTGACGGCTCTTGATCAACGGTTGGTTTAGCACCGAGTTTGAGGACTCCAGCACTTCATCAACGATGGAATTTATTTCCTGCGATATGATGTTGACCGGAACACAGTTCTTGAACTCGGCACCTCGTTCGATCACTGTCTTCAACTTGTCCGGCGCAACCGACCGTTCGGCAACCGCCGTCCCGACCACATCAATCGCCTTGCTGAAAGCGGCACTGGCCGTACTGCGCAGCTCCTCGGAGATGACTTCCTCGGGAAGTATGTCTTCCGTTCCTTCCTCCATCACATAGAGCGCGCTTCGCCCCGTAGCTGAGACCAGCTTGATGATGTCGGATTGCAACGCGAAGCCTGCCCGAAGCAGTAGCTGACCGTTCTCGGCAAAGAGCGACTTGCCGAGAATCATCCCCACTTGCAGGTCCTTGACCGGACAAACTCTCATTCGGCAAGCTCCTTGAGCGCAGAAACGGCCGATGAAGTCTCCACCCGTGTGTACTGAAGTATCACATGCGATGGCCTGCCCACTCGGAACAAGGGGAGGAAGCTCAACCTGACCGGCTTTCCACCGGGGTCCTTTGACATCAATGTTCTGCGCAGACCGACTCGGGCAGCAACGCTAAATGCTTCAGCGGCCGGTCCGTCCAGAAAGTGCTTCGCATTTGGCGAGAGCAATTGTGCAGTCTTCAGTCCAAAGTCTTCATCCATGACGGCATTTCGATACACGATTTCGCCATTTTCATCGGTGATGACGATGCCTACACTCAGGTGGTCGAGTGCGGCCCGGGCTTCTTCATTCTGGTCGCCAAGCATCATCTGCCGATAGGTGCGATGCTCCAGTATGGCGGCCAGGTCCCGCGCATACTCCGAAACGGTTTCTCCGGGGATTTCTTCTGTCGCAGAACTCATTGCATTGCGGCGGCCTCCCCAAATGCAGATCACGGAATCAAGTTCGCCCGTGTGGTTCCATTGCGGCAGCGCGGATAAATAGCTGCACTCAGTGCCGCCGTCTGCGGTTTCAATCATCAC
>CAZVXJ010000059.1:0-13022 GCA_964631675.1 uncultured Alphaproteobacteria bacterium | reverse complement strand
GATGATCGGCGATTGGCCCGAACGCGACATGGTCGGAGCGAAATCGCTGGGCATCCGAACGGTGTTTGCGCGCTACGGCGACACCAAGCAGACCACTCGCAGCGGCGCGGATTTCGAGATTGACGACGTCAGCCAATTGCTTTTGATTCTGGATCGGATTGCAATGGATGATACGCAGACTAATTTTGAGTTCTCAACTTGATTGAGTCAGCAATCACGCGCACAAAACTCGCACTCATCATTGGATTGCTGTTGCTGAACACAGCATCCGCGGAAACCCGCGTTTCAGCGGGCGATGTTTCCGGAGAATGGACAGCCGAGGGTAGTCCGTACCTGATCGAGGGGGAGATCCGCGTGCAGCCGGGCGACACGCTGCGGCTGCAGGCCGGAACCAGAGTCGTGTTCCGCGGTCACTACGGCTTGTCGATGCGAGGATGGATGAACGCACTCGGCACTGAGTCCGACACCGTCGTCTTTACCTGCGAGCCGGGCGAAGAGGGTGAGGGCTGGAAAGGCATCTATGTGTTCTCACCGAGTGTGGACACGATGCGTTTCTCGTACGTCAAGCTCGAGAATGTGCGCCGCGAATCCTCATCCCTTGATTGCGGCTTTTCATTTGTCGGCTGCACCGTACGTTTGGAACATTGTCTGTTTCAGTATACTTACAGCTGCGCGATCTACCAGCGAGGGAGCTCCCACTGTACGCTCTTCGAGTGCGAATTTCGCGACAACGGCTTTGATATTAATGCGGGTCTCGGCAGCGCGTGCCTGATAACGGAAAGTTCCACACTGACCGGAACCAACTGCCGTTTCGTGAATAACTTTTCCAACGTAGATGGTGGAGCCATCCATGCCGGAACGAACTGTACGTTGACTCTCGATCATTGCGATTTCCGGGACAACGGCTGTAATTTGTGGGGCGGTGCCATTGATGTGAACCGTGCGAAGCTTCGAATTCGAAACTGCACTTTTCTGAATAGTACGGGCTACAGGGGCGGAACGGTCTATCTGCAGTGGCCGGACACCACTCTGTTCGATCACTGTTTGTTTGAAAATAGTTCGGCGATGCTGCAGGGTTCCGTCGTCTTCATTACGGCAGGTGCGGTTGGCCCGGTAACGTTTTCCAACTGCAATTTCGCCAGGAATCAAGGGAATGATGACGGAGCGATTTACGCGGAATCCGAAGTTCGTGTCGTGAATTCGATTTTCTACCAGAACACGGGCTCCAACATCTTCTTTGCCGTGCCCGGAGCGGTGGAATACTGCCTCTCTTATCCACGTGAAGGAAATAACTATCTGGGACAGACTCCGGTTGGATTGGGTTTGTTGGACCGCATGAACACCAACGGCGACTCCGTTGATGCGTACCAGAATATGTTTTTCGATCCGCAGTTTGCAGACGCAGACAACGGCGACTACCACTTACTTGAGAATTCTCCATGTATTGATGCGGGCCATCCCGCCATGCCACCCGACCCGGACGGCACGATTGCGGATATCGGCTTATTTTATTTTGAGCAGGAAGTCGTTGCTGAGCCGGAGCGCCGCGTGATAATTGCGGAGAACATGCTGTTGCCACCGAGTCCCAATCCGTTCAATCCATCTACAACGCTTCGCTTCAATCTTTCCGCATCCGCGCATGTATCGCTGTGCATTTTTGATCTGATGGGAAGAGAAGTATCCACTCTCGTGGACGAGAACCTAAGTGCCGGGGAACATTCAGCGACTTGGTATGCTGCGCAATTCAGTTCCGGCACGTATTTCGCAATCTTGTATTCCGGCAGAGAGCAGTCCATCCAAAAACTCCTGCTCTTGAAGTAAGACGGAGGTGCGACCCATGCGCTTAAGTTTGTCCATCCACACCTGGTTAATCTGCTTTGCATCAACGGCCCTCGCAGAAACCATCGTTCCCCCCGGCTTCGTGTCCGGCGAGTGGACGTTAGCGGACAGCCCGTACTTTATCGAAGGGGATATTGAAGTGCGCGATAACAGTGCCTTGACGGTGCAAGCGGGTGTTTACGCCTATTTCGCTCCGAACGCCCGATTGACGGTCTGGGGGCAATTCCGCGCAGAGGGCCAGTTGGGGGACTCGGTCTATTTTGTTTCAGCAAGCATGGAACCTGAAGAACGCTGGGGGGGAATTTATCTGCCATTTGCAGGGGGGCCCCCGCGCAGCATGTCGTACACGGTCATTGAAGCAGCTCGCGGTTGGCAATCTCCGCGGGCGGGATTGGCGGTGGATGGCGGTGAGGTGATCTTACGCCATTGCTCGATTCGCGGGACGGTTGGGTGTGGAATTCGTGTAGAGAATGGTGCGCGGCTCGAAGCGGAACACCTGCATGTCATCGCGAACGGCGGGAGCGTGGGGTGCGGTGCCGCGTTGAACATCAGCCACAGCGAAGTACGACTTTCGCATTCGCGCATCATGGACAACTATTCATCGCTGGATGGCGGCGGGTTCTGTACCTACCAATCCAGCGTCTTCCTCGACCATTGCTTGATTTCGGGAAACACCGCCCAATTGTGGGGTGGAGGATTTTGGGCAAACGATCACACAACACTTGAAGCGCGGAACTGCATTTTCTCGCACAATGGATCAATACTGGGCGGCGGGATTAGTTTTGACAGTGACTCACCGCTGACTTTGACACGCTGCATCTTCTACCGCAACACCTGTGACGGTGAAGTTGGACACGGCACGGGCGGTGCGCTTCGGATTATTGGCGGAGCGCAAACGCAGCGCATAACACATTGCGTATTCATGGAGAATTTAGGAACGAACATTCCTGGAATCCAGATTTTGGGTCCCACGCTCGTCGAGAACTGTATTTTTGCTTCCAACATGGGTGTGTCCATAAACTGCGGACCGCAAACTGTTGACATTCAGCACTGCCTGTTTTATCCTGTGGAATGGTTTCACTTTGGTGGATTTCGTCCCGAGGGGATTCTGGAAATGGACTCACTGAACTACAACGAGGACCCGTGCGACCGTTATGGCAATCTGGCGGCAGACCCCATGCTCGCGGACCCGCTCAATCTGGACTTCAGTTTAACCTCGGGCTCGGCATGTATTGATGCGGGTGCACCGGTTAATCAGCAAGAATCCGACCGTACTCCGCCGGACATCGGAGCGATCTGGTTTAATCAAACACCAATTGTTGCGCGCGAGATTTTACCGGCGATTGCGGTATGGAAGCCCGCCTCGCCCAATCCCTTCAATCCCACCACAACGCTTCGCTTTGACCTCTCTGCTTCCGCGCATGTTTCTCTGCACGTTATTGATCTGTTGGGACGAGAAGTGTCGAAATTACTGGATGAACAACTGAGCGCTGGCGAGCATTCGATTACATGGGACGCATCACCATTCAGTTCCGGCACGTATTTCGCGGTCTTGAATTCCGGCGACGAGCAAATCATACAGAAGTTGCTTTTGCTAAAGTAGTCAACTTACAATTGCGCACGCAGTGCGGCACTACGGCTAACTTTTTTCTCTCATTTGGACTCTCCTCCCAAACCAATTCTTCCTTCACTTGGCATTGATTTAGTTGAGGTGGATCGCATCCGCAAGAAACTCGACGATCGGCATTTTCTCGAACGCATTTTCACCGAAGCGGAGCGTGAGGAATGCCTGCGGCGCGCCAAGCCGGATGAGTGCCTCGCGGCTCGCTGGGCCGCAAAAGAGGCCACGGCCAAGGCGCTTGGTACGGGCATCGGAAAGTGGCTTTCGTTTCAGGATGTGGAAGTGTTGACTGTGAGAGGCAAAGGGCCGCGCATTCGCATTCGCGGACCGTATGCCGAATTTCCGATGCAGATTTCCGTTTCCATCACGCACACCCGCACGTCAGCCGCCGCTGTGGTCATGATCTTTCCTGCGGAGGATTGACAAATTGAATTCGCCGAGGTGGGTTAGCACAACGCACACGAAAGAACACGCATTCTCAATCGTGCGTAACCCGCCCGGAATCTTCTCCTCAACATTCATCCTTACTTCCCGTGCGCTCCAAGTTCGCTGATACGTACACACCGACCGATCTGCATCAGCACTACGATACGCGTGTGGCCGACGAGTCGCATCCGACGCGAGCGGGCTACGCCGAAACATTGCGTACCGTTGCGGCCATGGCCTGCACACCTGACGGCGGAGTGATGGCCGATTTAGGCAGCGGCACGGGGAACCTCGCCGCGCAGCTTTCCGGCTATTCAAAACTCATCTGTGTCGATATTGCCGAAAACATGCACGAAGTCGCGCGGAAGAAGCTGCAGAGCGCAAAGCATGTCGAGTATCGGTGTGCGGATCTGCTGGAGTTTTTCGAATCGGATCCGTCGATCGATACGATTCTCAGCACCTACATTGTCCATCACCTGACGCCCGAAGAAAAGATCCACCTCTTCCGCGAAGCCTTTCGCTGTCTGAAACCGGGAGGCAGGTTCATCTGCGGCGATCTGATGGTGGCAGACTCCTACGTGAGAAGCAAATTACTCGAGCGGTATCATCGAGAGGGTTACACCGACATCGCAGACTTGATGGAACAAGTGCATTTCTGGGATGTAGGCTGGGCCACGAGCGAGCTGAATAAAATTGGGTTTTCGGCCAATGCGCGTTGGATTGCGGAGCTTTCGTGGGTAGTCTCAGCCGAGAAATTGTAGAGATCCTCGCAAATCGCAGAAACCGCATTACCGACCGAATCAATACACCCCGGCTCGCCTGTCGGGGTGCGTTTGTTCTTATCGCTTTTTTTAGATACTTGCCCTTGCATCTTTGTTCAAAAACCGCTATCTTGTCCTCTCATAACGGCTCCAACTTTCTACTTTCAACCTTGAACTTTCCCCTTTGCTTCCTCTACTGACCTCCGACCAGATGCGCTCGCTCGACGCGCATGCCATCGACGACATTGGCATACCGGGCATGCTGCTCATGGAAAATGCCGCACTTGCTGTCTTGCAAGTGATGGAAGAGCGCTATGATGACTTGGAAGAATTGCGGATCGCCGTCGTCTGCGGCCCCGGCAACAACGGCGGGGATGGCTTTGCCCTGGCGCGGCAGCTTCAGTTGCGGTCAGTCGAGGTGGATGTTTATCTGATTTCCGATCCGGCCAAACTCACAGGCGATGCCAAGTCGAACTTTCAGATCCTGAAAAGGCTTGCGATCCCGATTGCGCGGCTCGACAAGAACTCGGAAGGGGTTTCATTCGAAGATTACGACCTGATTGTGGATGCCATCTTCGGAACGGGAACCGCTCGCGCCCACGAGGGAGTTGCAAAGGATACGGTCAACGCGATCAACGATTCGGGCACGCCGGTGATTGCAATAGACTTGCCGTCCGGAGTCGAAGGCTCCAGCGGCGACACACCGGGAGAGGCTGTTGTGGCTACGGTGACGGTGGCGCTGGCACAGGCGAAAGTCGGCCACTTCTTTCCCCCGGGTCGTGACCATTGCGGTGATATCATCGTATCTCCGATTTCGATTCCTGAGCCAGCCGAGGACCGTTTTCGCTTTGATTTCGTGGTCCCGATGGATGATGACGTGGCGGAACTCCTGCCCATTCGCGCCCGGGACGCACACAAGGGAGATTTTGGCAAGCTGCTGATTGTCGCCGGTTCGCGCGGGATGAGCGGGGCTGCAAGACTGGCCGCCGCGGCGGCCTATCGTTCCGGCGTGGGATTGGTCAAGGTGGCATGCCCGGAGAGCATTCGGGCTGAAGTTGCCGCCGGAGTGCCTGAAGCCACGACGCTTGGTTTGCCGGAGACAGTCAACGGAACGATTTCAGAGTCTGCCGTAGAAGTGCTGAAATTGTGGCTCGACTGGCCGGACGTGCTTGCCGTCGGATCGGGTATCGGTCGTGATGAAGAAACTGCTGAGTTTCTGAAGAGTTTGTTCAGCCTGTATCGCGCCATGCGGATGGTGCTCGATGCGGATGCGTTGAACCTGATTGCCGATGCGGGGCTTCACAAGTCTTTACCGCCGCAGTCAATCCTGACCCCGCACGCAGGCGAGTTCGTGCGACTGGCGAAATGTGATACATCGTTCAAATTTGAAGATTCACCAATCTTTGCTGATCGCGTCGCTGCGGGTCAAGCTCTGTCCAACCACTGGCAACTTCCCATCGTGCTAAAAGGTTCTCCGACGGTCGTCGTGGGCGAGCAGCCGGCCATTGTGAATCCGACCGGAAACCCCGGGCTGGCCACAGGGGGGACGGGTGATGTGCTCACCGGCATTGTCGCATCACTGGCGGCTCAGGGTCTTGACAACATTGAGGCGGGTTGGGTTGGCGCATTTTTACATGGTCGATCGGCGGACCTGGCCGTTCATGAAATTGGTCAGGCATCACTAGTAGCCACCGATGTGATTCGGTATCTTCCAGCGGCCTTTCGCTCGCTGGCCGAGGAGCATGACCACGCGCAGCATCAAGAGCACGACTAAAGGGTACAATCCACGATCTGCGGCGACGTGCGGTTAGCTCACTTTTCCAATATCCTGTTGTAAGTTCTGTGTTCTTTGACAAACCCTTCTTCTGGCTGGCCGCGAGCTTTTTCTGGATTGCAGGTGTGCTGGGGCTGGCCTTGGGTCCTCAGCACGGCGGCGATTGGCTGCTGAAAACCTTTGGCGACAAAGTTCTGCACAGCGCGGCGTTTACGATCGGCTGTTTCTGCTGGGCCAAGGCACTTCAGGCGCGTGAACGAAGCGGCAACACGGCGCCGCTCGTGGCCGGTGCGATTACGTTAGTCGTAGGCGCTTTAGTTGAATATCTCCAGAGTTTCACCGTCACTCGTCAGGCTGAGGCGGCCGATTTGCTCGCGGATGCAATTGGGATTGTTCCGGTGGTTTTTCTCATGACTATTGTGCGAAAACGATCGTAGTGCCGCACTGCGTGCGCTCTTCTTCACGCCGAGCGGGGCCAAGCGCAAATTATCGTTGAGTTTCAAAGTTGTTTGTCGCGCTTGACCCTGCCGAAAGTGGGTTGAATTGAACTAGTTCGGCAGGGTTAAGCACGGAGCAACTTCGTGCATCTTATGCGGTTCGTTGTGCTTAGCCCTGCTCGGCATGGCAATAACCATTCTGCTTTCATTTTGCGCACGCAGTGCGGCACTACATTTTCAATTTTTATTTCCATAGGAGGCTTCCATGTCTGGAACCGTTAACCGCGTCATTCTCATCGGGCGTCTTGGCAAAGATCCCGAAATCAAGTATACTCCATCCGGAGTTGCGATGGCTAAGTTCAGTCTTGCCACGGATGAGTCCCGAACGGACACGGAGGGCAATCGTCAGGATCACACCGAGTGGCACAACATCGTGGTTTGGAAGAAGCAGGCGGAAATCGCCGGGGAATACCTGAAGAAGGGCAGTTTGGTCTATCTCGAGGGCCGCATCTCGACCCGAAGCTGGGATGACAAGGAATCGGGTCAGAAAAAGTATATGACCGAAATCGTCGCGGATCGCTTCACGATGCTCGGACCGCGGCCGGGCGCAGGGGAAGGCGGCGGCAACTGGTCGAGAGGCAGTGGAGAGGCAGGCCGATCATCCGGAGCGGCGCCCCAGGCCGTCGCGTCTGACACAATTGACCGCTCGATGGGTGACGATGATTTGCCGTTCTGACATGCTGCAGACCCACACGACCCATAAATCCTTGCAGCACAAGGATTCATGACATGTTTTGTATCCTCGATTTAGTAGCCCTGACCCCTCTGCAAATTGTTGAAAAATCTCTACGGGATACTCTGAAACCCTTGACAAGCGGGGAAAATTTGATTATCCTAAGCCAATATCTGGCGAGAGAGATAGCGTTTTCAGGCACGGTTTCAAGCACCAAGTAAAAACAGCTAATTAGAGGGTATTTTTGACCCTCACTCGTTGCACCCCGGGCAGGGTCTTTTGCAGAGCGGAAGCAAATGGGCCTCTTGTTACGGGTTAGTTTGCCCCGGAGCGGGGGAAATGAGCCGGCCCACTAAATAGAGTGGTTGTAAGAAGAGCCGGGTCAGTTCAATCCTCGCCGAGGCGGGGTCGAATAAATCAAGTTTAATCGTTTAAGTTTTTGTATTCCCCGTTCGGGTTCAAAGCCGGGCGGACCAAGAGAAGAGATTGTGACACGTAATCGAGGGCACTAAGGGAGTGACCCTCACTGTTCCCAAGGAGGAAGATGATGAAGAGAGTCATGTTTGTGGTTCTGAGCCTGCTGGTTGCCAGCGCGGTGTTCGCGACGGAATCCGGCCCGTCAAACAAGGTTGGCTACACGAAGATCAACGCCCTTGGTGGCGCTGGTACCGTTTCCACCCCGTTCGGTATTGCTTTCCAGACCTGGGATGTCCCGGTTGGCAACGTTCCGTCCTACGGTGTGAACTCAAGCTGCCCGTCCGACATCTTCGGCGACCAGCCGAACTGCGGTCGTGAGTCGTTTGGTAGCCCGCTTGCTGACCGTATTCTGCGTCAGGACAACGGCGACTACGGTTTCCGCAACAACCAGGCGGCTTGCGCTTGGGGCGGCGGTCTCGAAACCAACTGCAGCGCGGTCCCGGGGCGTGCCTACTGGTATCAGAACAAGACCGGTGTGGATCGTCCGCTCGTCGTAGCCGGCGAAGTGAACAACAGCGGTAACTATGCGAACATCGCGATGACCGAGTTGGGCTTCACCGCCTATGCTTGGCGTGATTCGCGTGATCTGAACATTGACGACCTGAACCTCGTGGCCGCGGGCTTCGTGGGCGGACCGTTCTCCTTCGGAGCGGGTCAATCGGATCGCGTGATCGATCAGAACAACGGCCTCATCGGATGGCGTACAGCAGGCGGCATCTGGAACAACAACGACCCGGCCGCCCTCTATACGATGGTCCCCGGACATGCGTTCTGGATTCAGAACAAAGACCACGCCAACAACACTTGGAATTACAACTACGATGCCAGCGGCGGCACGCTCAGCGTCCCCGGCGACACGAAGGAAACCAAGGGTGGTGCGGACATTCAGGTCATCAGCGCGCCGAAGCCGGCCGCAAAGACCTCGGCTGCCAGCAAGTAAGCGAATGGATGACAAGGTGAGAAACGAATCGAATACCACAAATAATCAGCCAAGGAGTAAGTTCATGAAGTTCAGAATGCTTTTCGTAGCAGCGGCAATGCTGGTCTGTAGCATGGTCGCCTTCGGGCAGGGGTTCAGTGTGGCCCTGTTTGGTGGGTTCAATGAAGACCAAAGCATTGTAAACCCGTTGACGAATCATTGCGGTGGAAATCCGGAGTCGGATTATATTCCGGATGGTGTAACATGCCAGATTCGCCAGGACGTAAACAACAACGGCCCGACGGATGATGATCCCGCTGCAACCGTTGGCGGTGGCGTCGGCCAGGTCAATTACAACACGTTCACTATGAACGGTTGCGGGCAAGTGGGTCTTTGCGGCCTGTTTTCCACGACGACCAACTTTGTATCCAATGGTGTTGTTCCTGCGAACAACCGCTGGTGGGTGCGCGTGGTTGGCACTCATGCCATCCTGCGTTCCACGGTGTTTTCGCCGACCGCTGGCCCGAACAATATCTACTTGTCCCAGTGGGGTTGCGAAGTGTTGACCCCGGCTTGCGTGCCGACCCCCGGTCCGATCGTTGTTGCCGGTGCTGCCCCGCAGTATCGCTGCGTGACGGTTTGCGCAGGTTCGCAGACTGAAGTCATCGTGATTGGTTGCGGACCGCAGCAGCCGCCGTTCGTCGGTGTGACCGATGGTTGCACGGGCGCTTGCCAGTCGAGCTGCCAGCCCGGACATGCGACGCTGCAGTTGCTTGGTTTTGGTGCTGATGGTGCGTGGCACTACACTCTCGTTGGTGGTTCCGATGGTTGCGTCTGCCTCGGTTGGGATGGCTGCCCGCCGCCTCCGTGCCAGGGTGACGGAACGGTTACCCTTACCGGCGACCGTGCTCATCCGGGAAGCCTTCCCTCGTACCTGTGTGCTCAGGTTGCCCCGAATCAGCCGCTCGTGATCCGTATTTGCAGCGCCGACGGTGCTCCGCTGGATCCGACGAAGCGTCCCTTCGTGACGATCGCCTCCGGATGCTTCTATCTTCGTCCCGGTTGCGACAATGATTGCACCCCCGGTTCGACTGTCCCGATGGGTCCGATTCCCCCGGCCGCTTGGGGCTATGTGGGTGGCTGCTGGGTGTTCACCGTCCTCGGTGAGCAGTGCGGCTGCGTCTGCATCGGCCTCGACGGTTACGAAGCTGCGGAACTTTCCAGCTTCACGGCGATTGCCCGCAGCGCTTCGGTTGAAGTTGCTTTCGCGACCTCTTCCGAATCTGATCTGGATCATTTCGAAGTGTACCGTGCGCTGAAGGGCCACGAAGAAGCTACGCTCGTTCGCAGCTTCAACGCGACCAACACCTCGACGGAACACACCTACAACTTCGTGGATAGCGATCTGCGCAATGGCACGACCTACGTGTACAGCCTCCGTTCGGTGGACGTGAGCAGCAACCGTTCCGACGTCCTCGGCACGGTGGAAGCCACCCCGACGTTCGAAGCCGCAGTCGTGACCGAGTATGCTGTCTACCAGAACTATCCGAACCCGTTCAACCCGACCACGCAGATCACGTTCGACGTCCTTGAAGACAACAACGTGAGCCTGACCGTGTTCAACGCGACGGGCCAGGAAGTTGCCACCGTGGTCAACGGCGCCTACGCCGCTGGCCGTCACACGGTGACCTTCGATGCCGCTAACCTCACTTCCGGTCTGTATTTCTACACCGTGAAGATGGGTGACAAGTTCACGGCGACGAAGAAGATGTTGCTGGTGAAGTAAGCTCGAAAGAGTTCCCTCTGCAAGGCGGGGTCTGGGTAACCCAGACCCCGCTTTGCTAAAGAGGAAACAATAGAACAGACCCCTGCTTTTGGAGCGGCTCGAGAGCCGCCAGACAGACTTCATACGGAATTTATCGGTTCATTATTTGCAGTATTAGAGATTAGATTATCAGTCGTCGTAGTTTTGATTTTCCAACTTTCTGCTTTTGGTTTCAGCTTTCAACTCTTGACGGGATGTGAACATGGTGAGAAAACTTGTTGTCTTGGCCGCGTTGGCAATGCTGTGTGTGACGGGCGCGTATGCGCAGGGTTTTTCGGTGGGCTTCTATTACGTCGCTGAAGGCGCAAACACGCCGCTTGTGACGACCTGCGGCGGAGCTACGGCAATTCCGGATGGCCGTGTAGTGAAGATCTTCTGGGATCAGAACAACAATGGGCCGGACATTAGTGATCCGCAAGCTCCACTTTGTACCGATGCTCCGGCATGTGAAGTGGGACCCCCCGGAACGCACAATTACAATCAATTCCTGATGAACGGCGTAGACTATGCCGGCGGCGAAGGGTTCTTTGCCACCACTCAGAACTTCATCAGCGCAAGTCAGCTCTCGAATCCGAGCATATTTTATCTCCGCGTCTATGAACCCGACGCGACGACCGTTCTTTGGACAAGCACAACCCGTACATTCGTGCCCGGACCGCAAGACGTGTTTTATGCACCGGCGGACTGGTCTTGCGGAGCCACCGGACCGCAGTGCGTTGTTCTTGACGAGTCGGAATAGTGTGAAGGACTGACAGGCACTCCATACCTCATCTTTTAGTTTCAGGCGGACCTTTCTATTGGTTCGCCTGATTTTTTTTGAGAAAAGTCTTCACGGAGGGCAAGTACCATGTTGAAGAGAGCAATGCGCTTGATTCGCGTTGCCGCCATGCTTCTGATTGCGGTGATGGCGGCCGACACGGCTGCGGCAGCGGAGTCTGCGCAGCGAAACGTGCAGCGGGACGGCCTAAACGAGAACGGCGGCATTACGTACATATTTCCCGGCCCCATGCTCAGAGTCCCTCCGATTGGCAATGGCGGTGCCGGCGATGACTCGACCACCAGCGGTTTGTTCGTGTCGGAACTTCCGCCGAACATTCTCGACATCGAAGTCGAATTGGATTCTCTGGAACATACATTTGACGCCGACTTGGATATCTATCTGCGTGGCCCGTCCGGAACGAGAGTCCTCTTAAGTTCCGACAACGGCGGAAGCGCCAATAATTATTTCCGTTGTCGCTTTGATGATGAAGCGGCCAACAGTATCACCACTGCTCTCCCTCCGATGACCGGAATTTGGCGGCCGGAGCAATCGCTCACGGCTTTTGATGGCCAGGATCCCAATGGACTTTGGACTCTGCAGATTGATGATGATGCCGGCCCATTCGATTTCGGCTGGCTCCATACTTGGCGAATCCAGATTTTGGCCGCTCCGCCTTCTCCGTGTCCGGGACTATTGGTCTACAGCGCAACTCAATTGGATTTCCCGCCGACTTACATTGGCGGTGTCAGCACACTTTTTGATTTGGTCGTTACCAATGCCGGACCCGGGATTGCCTGTGTAAACAACACGACGACCACCGGCTCCATCTGGACAGTGTTTCCCACCGCTTTCTTTTTGAATCCGGAAGAGAGCATTACGATCACGGTTTCATTTGCACCCACGTTTGAGCATGACTATCGCGGAGTGCTTGAATTCTTCACCGGAAACAACCTTGAGCCGCGTGATTCGGTGAAGGTAACGGGAACCGGCTGTCATCCGGCGCAGAGTCCCGGCTCCATCGAGCTGCTCGAAGCAGGATCTCCCGAGTTTGTCTATTACAGAATTCCATGGGACTTGAATGACGTCGGCGCAAAGTACGCGATCGAATATTCCGACAACGGTTTCGCCACTTCCCGGTATGTGAGTCTCTCGCACATTGTATCGGAAACTCCGGAGTGGTTTACGGCTGAAACTTGGGGCATCGAAGGCAGCGGCATGATTGGCGGGTTAGCGCCGTCCACCGGCTATCAGGTGCGGCTGCGCGTGCGTGACTGCACGGGAATGGAAGTGATTGGCCCCGCCAACTTTTATGTGACGCCGCCAGAAATTTACGTGGATCACTATCCCGATCTGACCATTCGATCCGTGACGCCGGGATTTGTCGAGCTGAATTGGGACCCGGCGGTGCAAGATATCAATGGGATCAGTTTGACGAACACGGGATTTTCCG
>CAZVXJ010000058.1:9007-13107 GCA_964631675.1 uncultured Alphaproteobacteria bacterium | reverse complement strand
GCCGCGAAAAAAGCCGGTATCAAACACGCTATCTGGTCCACGCTGGAAGACACGCGCAGGTGGATGCCGCTCTCCGATACGCGCATGCCTACACTGCATGAGAAATACAAAGTGCCCCACTTCGACGGCAAGGGTGAAAGCGACAAGTTTTTCACCGAAGCCGGGGTGCCCACGACGTTCCTCCTGACATCATATTACTGGGATAACGCAATCTACTTCGGAACAGGACCGAAGCCCGGCCCTGACGGCAAACTCGGCTTCGCGATGCCGATGGGCGACAAAAAACTCCCGGGCATTGCTGCGGAAGACATCGGGAAGTGTGCGCTTGGGATATTCAAGAAGGGCAGTGAGTTCATAGGCAAGACTGTGGGCATCGCAGGTGAGCACCTCACAGGTAGTGAAATGGCGCAGAAGTTCTCGAAAGCGCTGGGCAAGGAAGTCCAATACAATGATGTGCCGCCGGATGTCTACCGTAGTTTCGGTTTCCCCGGTGCGGACGACATGGGCAACATGTTTCAGTTCAAGCGCGACTTCAACAATGATTTTGTGAACGCACGCAATCTGAACACAGCCCGGGCACTCAATCCAGAACTGCTTTCATTCGATGGTTGGCTTGAGAAGTATGCCACCAAGGTTCCGCTGGACTAACAAATAGCGACTGATTACGCATAATTAGTTTTCATTGCAGGCAGCCAAGGGCTGCCTGCTTTGCATTTGTCACATCCGACATAGAATCCGGTTCATGTCCATTCTCTTGACTCTCACAGAACGTCGCCATATATTGACTGCATCACTGGGAATCTCAAAGAGAGACGGAAAAGACATTAGCCCCGCACGGGTTATTGCGGAGTTCGCGATGAAATATATCCTATTATGCTCTATTGCTGTATGCCTGACGGCTTCGGCCACTCAAGCTGATCCGAGGCAGTGGGCGGAGTCGGGGATTGCACTCCGTCAACCACGTTCGGTGGAATTTTGGGGAGCGGGGCAGACTGCTTTTGATCCCGCAGGTTATGTGCTGATAACATGGACCGACCAACGTTCCGGAAACCGCGATGTTTACGCCCAACTCCTGAATTCGAATGGGGTAGCGCATTGGGATGTTGGGGGTAGGGTCATTACGGACGAAATTCACCAGCAATCCGCTCCTGCTGCAATAGCTGTCGACGGCGGTTATGTGATTGCGTGGGTGGATTACCGTTCGCAAAGATATCAAGATCCCTATCCTGAATTGGGCGGCGACATTCGTGTGCAAAAACTTTCGCGTACGGGCGAACGACTCTGGAGTGCAGACAATTTTACCGGTGTGCCTGTCGATGTCAGCAATTACTCCGTGAGTTATGAAATCACCGGGATGGTGGATGATGGTGCAGGCGGTGCGTTTGTGGTCTGGGGTGACCGAAATGCAAACGGTGACGATGGCATTGCCGTTCAGCGCATTCTGACAGATGGATCCACTTACTTTCAAGAGACTCTTCGCATCGCGGGGGATGGATCGCAGCGCTCGGTACCTCTGGTTTGCACTGGCGACAGCGGCTCCGTAGTCATTTGTTGGCTAAGCATGGAAGCCGGAGACATTTACGCGCGCGTGACAAAGGTGCTGCCAAACGGCACGTTTGCCTGGGGCGAATCCGGCGTGCTTGCATTTGCTTCGAGTGATTTTCATGCAGATCCGGTACTCTGCAGTGACGGACTTGGCGGCTGCTATGTCTCGGTGCGTGATGGCAGTGATGATCTCAGAGTGCAGCATCTCGACGGCAACGGGGATCGACTATGGGCTGCCAACGGTTTCATCGTATCGATGGGAGCTCTCTATGGCAGCGGATCTTATTCTATCATCACTCCGTCATTTGACAACGGCGCACCGGATGGCTGTCTGATTGGTGCCATGGTTCCCAGCAACGAACCTCAGTACCCTGCGCATTGCATTCAAAAAATTCGCCTCGACGGCTCGTCGGCGTGGGGAAGTGAAGGAGTTCCTGTCTGCGACTTGGCGGATGACGCTTGGGAGATGCAGATCGCGAGCGATAGCTCAGGCGGCGCAGTCATCGCACGCTATGAACTCGCCGGTCAGGGAAACTCCGGCTGCAAAGTCAGCTACTTTGATTCACAAGGAAATTCTGTATGGCCGGTCTGTGAGATGTTCTCCTTCGTGGGGCGCTATGTCCAACCTGACCAACCTATCTACGTTACGGCGGAATTGAACAGAATCTTCGTAACGGGCGGCGAGTATGTGGGGAGCGGTGGGGACATTCAGGCCTGCGCACAAGTCATGAATCTGGCGACCGGCGCGCGCACAGTGGGCGACAGCGGAATCGTCGTTGCACCGGATATTGGTGGCGAGGCTAGTCTCAGCCTAGTGCTGCGGCTCGAACCCAATCGAATTCTCATTCTATGGGATGACTCCCGCGAAGACGCCGAAGGAGTTTATTTTCAAATCATGTACCAGGATGGATCGATTGAGCGCATGGAGCAAGGCGAGTTATTGATTCCGGCTTCCGCGATTTCGCAATCTGACGGTCCATGGGTCCAATCCGCCTGCCCGGACGGAAGCGGCGGCGCGTTCATCAGCACAACGACAAGGCACGTTGTTGGCCAAACGTCTCATTACCTTGTGTCGCTCTTGCGAATGGACAATGGAGGCAACATCATCGGCCCGGATTCCGGAGTAGTTGTCGACACGGATTCTTCGACGATATCAAGAGTCGTAGCTGATGGAAGCGGCGGCTGCTTCATTGCCTGGCAGGATGGTTACGCCTCGCAGGCACGAACGACTTACGTGCAGCGGTACAGTGCATCGCTTGAGCCGATGTGGACGCTTCCGATTCAAGTGGACAACGCTTATCTACAGGATATGATTACAGGATTGCCCGGGCAAAGTCACCTCATGACTCGAACGGCCGAAGGCGTAGTTCACTCGATGCAGCTGATGGGCATTGGCCTTATGGGGGAAACATCTTATTTAACGGTCGTGCTCGATAGTATTGCGGGAAATCAGGGTTATGGCGGGTTCAGCATTGTTCCGGATCGGGAGGGCGGAGTCTACATAGGTTGGACGGATCAGCGATTCGGGGGCGTGAATC
Source organism: uncultured Alphaproteobacteria bacterium (assembly GCA_964631675.1). GTDB lineage: Bacteria > Electryoneota > RPQS01 > RPQS01 > RPQS01 > CAZVXJ01. Next base: position 10,024 of record CAZVXJ010000058.1, on the reverse strand, counting down.
ACTCCGACGTGTTTGCACAGCACGTGACCGCATCGGGTGTTGAACTTTGGGAGCACAACGGTCTTCCCGTTTGGCGGGATGAGCCGACTCAAAACTCTCCGGTACTTGCAGTCGACAGTGAAAATCATCTCTATCTCGTCTGGAGCGAGAATCGTTTTAACGACTCCGAGTATGATCTATACGCTCAGAGAATTCGCCCAAATGGCGAATTTTGCTGGGGTGACAGCGGACTGGCGCTGATTGAATCTCCTTATTATGAAAATCGGATTCAAACAGTCGTCGACGCGCACGACCATTTGACAGTCGTCTGGGAGCGTGGAGCCGGAGACTACAATGACGATCATCTGTTTGCGACTCAAATTGACTCGCTGGGTACTCCCACCGACCCTCATTGGGTCGAAGGCTCAGGCGGCCCGGTTGGGGACACGCTGAGCCGCACGTACAGCTACGAACCGTCTATTCTGGCGGATGAGGGAGGTGAAGTGTACGTTTTTTACTCGCGTTATCCGACTGGTGGACTGCCAAGCGGAAGTACTGCCCTCTACGGCCAGTTACTGGCCGATCGTGTGCTCGCTGCTGAACCACCGCTTGAAAGTGTTACGCGTGAATTAGTGCTACATCCCGCATTTCCGAATCCGTTTAATTCGCGGACAGAACTACGTTTTTCTCTGCGAGAGTCCGCAAGAATAAAGCTGCGAGTCTTTGACGTACTCGGGCGCGAAGTCGCAACGCTTTCCGACGAGTTGCGATCCGCCGGGGAGCATCGCATCATGTGGGATGCATCGCGAATGGCAACGGGAATCTACTTCTGCAGGCTCGAATCGGCACACCAGCAGGCGACGCAAAAAATTCTCTTACTCCGTTAATCCTCAATACTATTTCAACAGCCAACAAAGGGACGCTCGACCGAGCTTCCCTTTGTTGTTTCACCGTGTGCATCAGGTTGCCATACTCCGTCATCTATGTTGAGGAATCAAAACACACGCAGTGTGTGGTTCATTTCGCTCAACTTTTCCA
>CAZVXJ010000058.1:0-8907 GCA_964631675.1 uncultured Alphaproteobacteria bacterium | reverse complement strand
CGCAGTGTGTGGTTCATTTCGCTCAACTTTTCCAACCAGTTGCCGATAACGTTAGTGAACCTGTCTAAACTAACGTCAACCTATGGCCGGAACGATTCTCATTGTAGATGACGACCGCGACATTCGCACCATCCTGCGCATGGCCGCGGAGGAGCGCGGTTATGAAGTCATCGACGCCGAAGACGGTGAACGGGGACTGTCTCAGTACACGTCGCTCGTGCCTGATCTCTCCATCGTTGACGTCGGACTTCCCGGCGGATTCGATGGGGTTGAACTTCTCCGCAAAATTCACGAGCTGAATCCGAAGCATCCGGTCCTGATCATCAGCGGCAAAGCTTCACCCGAACGGGCCGTTGAAGCGATGAAGCAGGGTGCATTCGATTATCTGGGTAAGCCGCTGAATCTGGAGAAGCTGTTTCTGCTCGTCGACCGCGGCCTGGCGAATCTTCGCAAAGAGGTCGAACTCGATCGCGTGAGCCAATCGCGGAAGGCTACCTACGGTTTTGACCGAATCATAGGTTCGTGCCTGCCCATGCAGGAAGTCATCAACACTGCTAAGAAAGTTGCACAGGTACCCTATTCCACCGTCCTTCTGACCGGTGAGTCGGGAACAGGTAAGGAACTGGTGGCACACGCAATTCACCTTGCTTCACCGAATAACAAAGAACCGTTCGTCGAGATCAACTGCGCGGCAATGCCGGAAACGCTGCTCGAAGCCGAGCTATTCGGCTATGAAAAAGGTGCGTTCACCGATGCCAAACAGCGCAAGCGTGGCTTAATGGAAGTTGCTTCGGGCGGTACATTTTTTCTGGACGAAATCGGCGAAATGCCGGCCAATCTACAGGTAAAACTCCTGAAGGTTTTGGAGGAGCGCAGTTTTCGCAGGCTCGGCGGTACGACGACGATTCATGTACAGTTTCGCTTAATAGCCGCAACAAATGCCGAATTGGCAGCCATGATCGCCAACAGCACATTTCGCCGCGATCTCTATTACCGGTTAAATGTGTTTCACATTCATCTTCCGCCGCTGCGCGAGCGCGGCCGTGATCTGATTGAAATTGCCAGTCACTTCATGCATCATTTCAATCGAGAGTTTGGCAAGAACATCGTCGGGCTTACACCGGAGGCGGAAAGACTGATACTCTCCTATGAGTGGCCCGGCAACATCCGCGAGCTCAGAAATGCCATTGAACGCGCGGTCCTGATTGGATCGGATCGCTACATTCAGGCCAGTGATCTCGCTGTGAAGTCGAAAGTCCGCTCCGTTGGCGCTGAAACGGAAGTAGAAGCGGAACTTGCGCCTGATTTTCAGGGTTTCGAGATCAAGGTACCGTCGCACGGCGTGAACTTTGAGGACGTGGAAAAGCAGCTCATCCGCATTGCCATGCATCACTGCAATAACAACGCAAGTGCCGCCGCAAGATTTCTGCGCATGACCCGCGAGACGTTGCGCTACCGCCTGAAGAAATTTGGCATCCGCGAGGAAGTCATCAACGAGTTTGAAGAGAAGGAAGGCCATCTCACGTAGCGAGCCTTACAGACATCGGGGAATAAAAAACGGACGCATTGCGCGTCCGTTTTTTAACTCAGTCAAACACCATCTCTGCCTACTCGCACACATGCACAACCAGATAGAATTTTTTCGTTTGCGTTCCCCCGTCCGGGATAACCCATGAGGTTGCTCCAGGTGCCGCGGCATTCACAGTGGTTTCAAGTGCCCACGGTGCATCAGGAAATTCAACAGCAGCAAGAGCACTCCAAATCTGATAGTCACCCGCCTGCGGTGCGTTCCAGCGCAATGCAAGCGCATCGTTCGAATAGCGAATCGTCAGCGATTCCGCGGAATCGCACATAGCCGTACAAGTTAGGGTTGCAATGTAACTCAGGCAAGGCAGGTAACTGTGATTGTCAGATTCTATCAGCAGCCAGTAGGTTCCCGGCTCAAGAATTGTGGTCGTTGCAGATACTGTATCACAGTGAAATGCAGCTTCCCACTCGATAAAGGTACCTGGACATGGCGGTATAACTACCATAACACGGATCGCAATATCGGCAACGGCACTCCACGCTAAAATCGAACGTGATGCCAGCGCAACTTGATACCAATCCGAATCGCGCCGGCCGAATTCTGTACCCGCGGCTAAAGTCCCACATATCGTTTCACCGCATACTATCGGACGAAACACTGCGGAATCACTGTCGCACCCGCCGTTCACTGTGTCGATTGCCGAAACACATGGATGCTCGTTTTCAGGCGTACCAAAACAAGTATCAATACAAAAATCACAGTTGGAGATTGCGAGATGATACACTCCTTCTTCGTTCGTGTACCCATCTACAATGATGCAATATGAAACGTTCGCCCGAAGAGGAATACAATTCAGATAGGAACGAAAGGGATCCCCTTGAGAGTTACTGCAATAGTCGTCGTTGCACGCTATAGCAGGAGGAACGCCATTCGCGTAAATGTACACTTTTGTATCATATTCCGATTCACAGAGACTTACAGTGATAAGTTCGTCATGCGTTGGAGTATATTGATACGAAACATCAGGCGACGTAATGCCGCCGAACGGGCACGTTTCGTCAGTGTCATTCACACGTCCTGCGGTCGAAGCGACAACCGTGAAGGGAAGCGAGGAAATAATGTAAGGAGTTTCACAGGTTTCGCCTTGCTGACAATCCGTCACCACCAATTGGTAATCACCGGCTTCACTGCCATAGCCGTCTACGACAATACAATATGGAACTCCGGCACTCAACGGAACACACTCAAGGTATGAACGATACGGCTCACCTTGAGCGTTACCGCAGTAATCATCATTACAAGCAATGGCCGGAGGAGTACCATTGGCGTAGATGTAAAGTTTCGTGTCGAAGGATGATTCGCAAAGCGAAACGATGATCTGCTGATTGGTCTCGGGAGTGTAGACGTACGCTACATCGTGTTCCGATACGTACGGAAATGGACATGGCTCATCATAGTTGTTCGCGCGATCCAAGGTCGAGCCAATATCAGTATAAGGCAACGACTGAATAACATATGGCACTGCACAGGTTTCACCCTCTTGTCCCAACACATTACAAGCTGTGAATGCCGCAAGAACAAACAGCACAGTACGGACTGCTCTCGTCAGGTCTTGGCTGTAATCCCCTGCATTCGATCTCAGCAATTGAAAGACAATATCCATTTGCAATAAGATATGGGACACAACCTCAATTGTCAACTCCGTAACTTGGTTTGTGCGATACAGCCAAGAGCAGTATTATCATGGCTCTGCTACCCTGTCTACTTGAATAGACGGTTCCGGCCACAAAGCAGAGCCCCCGCAGGAGGACGGGGGCTATAACTGACGCCGGAAACTGGGAGGTTGCTTCGGCGCCATCTGCAATGTCAACCGCGCCCGGAAACCACGAAAACCGGTCGCGGCAACGTCGTCACTACTTCATAAGAAGCATGCGGTGCAGCTTCGTCTCTCCTGCCGTCGTCAACTTTGCAGTATAGAGTCCGGTCGGAAGATTACCGGCATCGAAGGTTACCCTGTGCACTCCTGCCTCGAACTCACGATTGGCCAGCAACGCCACTTCACGCCCGAGCAAGTCATACACATTCAGCGTCACAAGTCCGGCTTCGACGATCTCGAAGTTCACCGACGTAGTCGGATTGAAGGGATTGGGTGAGTTCCCAATCGAAATGCCCAATTCGCCCTGACCATGTATCTCTTCACCGCCGATTGCATTCGGAACACCGCCCGGCTCATAGATAGTGTTGTGTTTGCGCATGTTCAAATTGAGCAGCGGTATGTCACTTACAGCACCCGACGGCCAGGTAACCACACACACGCCACTCTCTGAGCGACGGGCTTCGGAGCTTACAATCGTCACACCCGATCCGTCGCCGCCACGCGAACACGTCCACGCACCTGTTGCAGCAATCTGCTTGCAATTCTCGAACTCAAAATAGATTTGGCAGTTGGGAATCTCAGTGTTTGTGTTCAGGGGTCTGAGATGCAGCACAACGTATTCGTTCTCGAAGCGTGTCGTGTTTCGATACAGCGTGACACCGCCCTCTTCCTGAGAAATCGCAAGGTCCATGTCTCCGTCATTGTCCATGTCTCCCCAGGCGCAGCTCGTAGTGTGGCGTCTGGTGTGGTCAAGTCCAAGGTCGCGAGCACAGTCTTTCCACTCGTGACTCGGGTCATTCATGAACAGTGAGCACCCCAGATTGTCCTCTCGGACAACGAATAGATCAGTGTATCCATCCATGTTCACGTCAACCGCATGTGCCTCGACAGTTCGCAGGCATTCCGGACTGATTCCCAGCAGACCGGTCACATCCTTGTAATACGGCAACCCATTCATCGGCTCGTAGTAATACATTCCCGCGCCCTCGAGGTCACCCGGTACAAAGAAATCAAGGTGCTGGTCATTATTGAAATCAGCCCAGGTCGCGCCATGGCTTCCGATCTTCTCAGGAAGTCCCGCGCGCCCCGACCAGTCGGAATAAGTACCGTTGCCATTGTCGCGATAGAGGCGTGAACGTCCCGAACCGCCCATATATCCACAAAACAGATCCTGAACTCTGTCACCGTCGAAGTCGACCATACAAAGGCCGCCAATTCCGGTGTCTTCTGCCGGAAGTTCAAGAGCCCTTTCTTCGTAAAACGACTCGTCCTGCTGAGTCAGCACCAGAACACTGCTGTTCACTTCTGGTCCATTGCTGAGCACGAGGTCGAGCGTGCCATTGTGATCCGCGTCGGTCCAGAGCGTTGAGCGAACGGCTTGCCCATCTGCAGACCACTGCCCAAGCTCAACCTGCTGAAATCTTGATGACGAAGCTTGACGGAATAGTCTCACACGATGTGCATCCGATGTGCGGCAAAGCAAGTCAGTGCGCCCGTCCTGATTGTAGTCGGTCAGTTCCGCCGATAGCACGTTGGTGATACCGGTCAAACTGTAGTTGGCAGTCACATCTTCGAAAACACCAAGTCTGTTCTCGTAGAGCACACTTGGAATTCCGTTGATCCCTCCGCAAAAGAGATCCTGATCGCCGTCGTTGTCGACGTCACCCCAGGCGAGAGCTCCTGCTGCTCGCGGTGCATGCTCAAGCAGGTACGACACATTCTGAAAACTCGGATCATTCGCCGAAGCGAGTTGGGTGATCATCATCACCACCGCTAGGATTGGAATCAGCCTCATCATGATTTTCTCCTTACATTCACCGCTTGCGCGGCCCTTCATTGTTCAACCTGTTCCTATTCAACTGTGCAGATCCTTAGCGATGCGACTCTCTATTGTTCCTTTCTTGTTGGTGTAAATGAACTGCCTGAATGAATGGTGGAATTCGCCCAACGTCATCCAGCCCGTACCACACAAAGGCAAGACACGCTCCAGACTTTTGTTTGGCTCGACAGGCGCGTACGTTCTTGAAAACACTTTATCTATACAACTGACCACGAAAACAGGAAGTGGTGATTTCACAACGCAGCAGTTGATGGTTCTGAAGTCCACGCGAGCGCGTTGAAAAACGGCAACATCCTTCATCCGCCCTCGCGCCCTCTGCGCATCCGCAAGTCATGAGTGAAGGCCGCCGCCGCGCGGGGTAATATCATTGGCGGCCTTCCTAGGCCTTACCGAAAATAGAATGGCCTCTGCAGAATGCAGAGGCCATCATCTAAGATTCAGGCGAATTGCGAGAGAAACTATGCGGGTTTCTGTACGACCATCAGCCAGCCGCCACCGCGCTGGTTTGCAGAGTGAACATCCATATACATCGCAAACGCGGCCACAGGGTACACCAGGATCATCCACGGCACAACGACGACCGCCAGAAGTCTCGACCAGGTCAACAGTCGCATTGGAATGCGCTGCAGGATCATCCATGCGATGCGGCCCCACACCGGCCCATACGTGCGTTTCATCTTCACGATCTTGAAGCCGGCGTTGGTGACTTTCTGAATGAACTCATCTTTGGTGTATCCTTCGCGTACGTGCTCACCGATGACACTGTGTACCTCACCCGGAGGTGATGGCGGCGCTTCGTCCGCAGACGGGGTAGCAATGATGAACTTACCGCCGGGACGCAATGAAGCGAATACGTTTCTGTAAACGGATAGATCGTCAAGAATATGCTCCATCACATCGACGGACAGGGCAAGATCGTAACGATTCTCATTTCTGAATTCTGTCAAGTCCGCGTAGGCAAACGTGAGCTTCTCCAGCCCCATTTGTTTCGCAAAATAATTGCAGTCATCAATCTGTTCCTGCTTCACATCAACCGCATAGATGGTCGCCCCGGGGAAAAACTTCGCCATCAGATAGGAGTATTGACCGAATCCTGACCCCGCATCAAAAATATCCTTAACTCCCCCGGACAGACTTCTTCCCTCCGCTTTAGCGGGGAGGTCAGGGGCGGTTCGGGAGAGTTCCTTCAATTCTTTCCGCACATGCCATTGCCTGAGAAACAGCATCCCCAAGGCAGTATAAAACAGTCTGCGCAGAAGAGTGCTGCGCGAGACCATCAGTCCCAGCTTTGCCTTCAGTGGATCGTAATCAATAGCAACGTCTGACATGTTCCTCGTCTACTGCTTGCTCAGGTCCAATCCGATCTTCTCAATCATGGTGCGCATAGTCTCCCAGCTGAAGTCCTTCTGATGCGACTTCACGCTCTGCTCAAATGCCGGCCGACCACCCTTTTCATAGAATTGCCCGACAGCTTCTGCAAGTGCCACTGGATCTTCCGGCGGCACCACAAATCCTGTCGTACCGTGCAGCACGACTTCGCCAAGCCCGCCCACATCCGTTGTGATTACCGGGGTAGAAAGCGCGTAAGCAATCGGCACGATACCCGACTGTGTGGCGCTGCGGTAAGGTAGTACCACGACATCACATGCTGCGAACCATGTACCGACATCATTACCAGAGACATAACCCGAATGGACAAGCACTGCACTCTCAATTTTCAAATCCCGGATAAGGTCGTCATACTTCGCGCGGTCCTGATAAAATTCTCCCACGATAGCAAGCGTCAAATCCGGATACCGCTGTCTGATTTGCGGCATGGCGCGCAGCAGCACGTCCAGCCCCTTGTACTCACGCACAAATCCAAAGAAGAGAAGAATCCTGCTGCTTGTGAGTCCGAGTTCCCTTCGTGCGTCGGCCTGCGATCCTTTGTAAGGCGCGTAGTTGTCGTACAGAGGATGCGGAGAATAGTAGATGTTCCCTTTCGGCACCTGCGGAAACAGCCGATGCATCTCTTTTTCTTCAGCGCGCGAAAGTGCCAGATAACTTCGCGACTGGTTCAGAGCAAGTCGGGAGAAGAATACATCGCCGAAGCGGCGCTCATGCGGAATAACGTTATGCAGTAGAAACACCAATCGCCCGCGATACAGCTTTCCCAGCAGCTTTGCCACGGCCCAATAACCCACGCCGAAAAACGGCATCCACCACGCGAACAAGATCAGTTCCGGCTCATACCGCCTAATGGCTCGCGCGGTCTCTAACCAGGTCAGCGGATTCCAGAGAGTGAATACGCGCTCGGTCGAGATAGCGTGCGCCTGTGCCTTCTCGTCAAACTGTGTCGTGCCTGGAAACAAGATCTTCGGAAATTGCTTTTTGAAGTTCACGAGCTTTACCTCGTGCCCCCCCTGCGACAGCGACCGCGCCAGAACCTGCGAAAACTGGGAAATTCCTCCGCGAAATGGATAGGCGGGGCCGAAGATGACAACTTTCACAAGGAAAACGCTGAAACGCTGAAACGCTGAAACACTGAAGGAAAACACGCTAACACGCAGAGAAACAAGAAGAACAAAACGAACGAATCAACAAACGAATTCGACATTTCAGCGTCTCAGTGTTTCGGTGATTCAGCGTTTCTCTTCACCGGATAATACAATGCATCCAAATACTGCAAGCCGTAAATTCCCAGCGTCACATAGGCCACAACGTTGCGCGTTTGATAAGCGCGGCGATACTCCTGATAGCGATCATCAACAATGGGATTGTTGAAATCTTTGATCGCAAGATAATCATCATGGCGTCGTGAGGTTTCACCGGCCATATAAATCAGCGCGGCAAGACTCAGCACCTGTGCCGCAATCACCGCCGCGCCTTTTGTATCTTGCTGCTTATAAAATTGTCCCCAACCGGGCAGCACGAGTGACCTCCACGAAGCAGATAGCCGCGCATCCGCCTGCGGCATCCGAAAAACCGCCGGTTCGCTGGCAATGCGAAGCATGTAGTCGGATTGTGCCGCGCGAAATACCTCAATAATCTTGGGAGATGTTGAAACCGGATCGGGTTCATAGCGCGGATTCACACTAAGCACGCGCATGAATTCATCACGCGCCGCGGCATTCTGATCCTTCGCTACATAGATGAATCCGAGCAGCGCGTGAAACTTTAGAAGATCAAGCTCATCCGCTCCAGAACCCACTCGCAGCCCGCGCAGCGCGCCAAGTTCTGCCTCATCGAATCTCCCGTTGTCATAATGTTCTCGCGCCACATTAAACAGCGAGTCCACAGGTGACGGCCCTTGCGCGAAAGCGAGGAGTGCATAACAAAATATCCATGCGCCGGTTGCGCGAATCAACTCGCTTTCGCCTTCCGAATTTCTTCCGTCAATTTCGGCACGATCTCGAACGCATCGCCGACAATCCCGTATGTGGCTACTTTGAAAATCGGCGCGTCGGGGTCTTTGTTGATGGCGACAATCACGCGGCTGGTGGTCATCCCCGCAAGATGCTGCACAGCACCCGAGATCGCCACGGCAAAATAGAGCGACGGCGAAACAACTTTGCCTGTTTGGCCAACCTGTCCGTGATGGGGCCGCCAGCCCGCGTCCACAACCGCGCGGGACGCGCCCACTGCCCCACCGAGCACATGGGCCAGATCTTCAATACCTGTGAA
>CAZVXJ010000057.1:0-13131 GCA_964631675.1 uncultured Alphaproteobacteria bacterium | reverse complement strand
CTCCCGGAATAGCCGAGTAGTCACCAAGCGCTTCGTTGCGCGAACCGCCACCAATGAAAGAATAATCTCCGATTGCGGAATTGGAATCAATCGACAACGGACCTCCGCCACCTGCAACGACGGACCAATGTCCCAATGCCTGATTACGACCGCCGCCACTGACAGTTGACTGTTGGCCATAGGCAATATTTGCGCGACCACCGCCAACCGTGGACTGCGAACCAAGAGCGGAATTGTATGCACCGCCTCCTACAACCGCCTGAAATTCTGCCCGGTTACGGAGACCGCCGCCGATTGCAGAGTTGTCTCCCATTGCAGAGTTAGAATCTGCATGCACGTTGTTTCCACCGCCCGCCACGACCGAATAGTTTCCCCGTGCCTTACAAAGAACACCGCCGCCAACAGTGGCACCGTTACCTGATGCCGCATTATTATCGCCGCCGGAAATCGTCGCATAATCGTTATAGGCTGTATTCGCGACACCGCCGGAAACAGTGGCTCTATTACCTATCGCGTAATTGCGAAGGCCACCGCTTACAGTGGAGTTCGTTCCGATGGCTGAGTTTGAATCAACAAAGAGTTCACCTCCACCGCCGGCCACAACCGAAAAATCGCCTCGCGCTTTGTTGTAGCGGCCGCCACCAACAAATGATAAGTGTCCAGCCTGGTTGAAACTCCCGCCAGTGATTACGGCTCCAAGGCCGTATGCTTTGTTCGCACCTCCCCCACCAATAAATGCATTAGTGGTGTCAGCCTCATTGTTGACACCTCCAACTATCACCGAGTTGATTCCATATGCAGCGTTATGTGCTCCCCCTAAGATGGAGGATTGCCCACCGTCGGCTCTGTTGAACGCCCCCCCGGCAACCGTGCTGGCAAATTCGTTAGCCCTGTTTACATAGCCGCCAGCTACCGTCGCGTACAGATCTCGACTTATGTTCGAGTTGCCTCCACCGACGACTGAAAAATCGCCCAGAGCGGCATTTGAATCGCCTACGAATTGAACGCCACCGCCTGCCACAACCGAATATGCACCGCGGGCATAGTTGAACTGACCACCTCCTATGGATGAAAATAGTCCCGATGCATAGTTGTTTTGTCCGCCGCTGATTGTCGCCCCGCTATCCAATGCAAGATTCATTCGACCACCACTGATCACGGAAAGTGCTCCAATCGCGGAATTGGAATCTGGTTCATAAAATCCGCCTCCACCCGCTACAACGGAGTTTCGGCCACGGGCGTGATTGTATCTTCCTCCTCCGACAGCGGAGCAGAAACCAGAGGCATCGTTGTTTGCGCCACCGCTCACACTTGCGGCTCGACCTGCATAATTCTCATATCCACCTCCGATGGCTGAATAGTCCCCATCGGCAAAACCGCTGTAGCCACCGGCGATAGTCGCAAGCAGTGTATCCGCCACATTTCGTTTTCCTCCGCCTATCACTGAGAATTCACCGAATGCAGAATTTGAATCTGCAAGAAAATTTCCGCCCCCGCCGCCGACAACTGAGCGATCTCCGCTAGCACGGTTGTTTTGTCCGTGCACAACGGCAAAACTTCCTGCATTCGTATTCCCGCTGCCGACATTGATTCTATTCTCGACGGCTAAATCGCTCGTAATCGTTCCCCCGCTCGCGCCATCCACAGTTCCCACACGATACGAATATCCCACTGAGATAATACGCGAGCGCGGAGTCATCTCCGAGTTACTTCCAACAGTGATGCCGAGCCAAACCTGACTCTGATTCAAGATTGTATCGGTCAGGCTTGTGAGTTGTCCCAATCTCACGTTGAACAAACCGCTTGCCGTCGTTACCGACGGCCTCGCCTCCGTCCACAGCAGCGATCCGGCTGTGGAATCGGTATACAACTTGAATGTCAGCGCCACCGTGGTATCCAGCGGCGAACCGTTCGTGCGCGTCAACTGTCCCTGATAATTAATCTGCTGCGGAATCGCCGCGAAAAGGGAAGAGGCAACAAGGGATACGCCAATGATGACAGCGATCACAGTTTTCACAATAAATCTCCTCTTGACAATTGGATGTGCCGATAACGATGTTATTCACGCTCATGGAACCCGGCCCCGAGTGAGGCGTTGTCAATCTAACTCAAGACTCTCAAATTGTCAAGCCGTGGGTGGGTCTCTTGTAAAATCTGCGAAATTTCCCGACTCGTTCACGTCGAGCGGCCAGCCAAAAAAACATGCTCCCAAGGGGAGCATGTGATGAAGTCCGGTGTTCCTACCGGGGGTTGTATGCGAAGGTCGGCTATCGAATCATGAACGCCAACGAGCCGAAGCCGCGGACCTGCGCGTCCTCCGACTCGGGAGCAAGATATTTGGCTCCGGCTTCGAGTGTGATAAAATCCAAATCAAACCCAAGCTTGCCCGTGATTTCGGGAGCTTCTATGAAGGGGCCGAAGGGTGTGTCTGCAAGTTTGCCGCTTCCTGCCTTCAGCTTCTCTTCCAACAGATTGTTGCGGAAACTGCCTTCGATGCGCATTCGTGTGTTGGTCGAGTGAACCGGAGTCAGGCGGATGCCCGCAGTCTGATAGATTTGGGAGACGCGATAGCGGGCGGCTTCGGTCCAGTTCGCGTATTCCCCTACGGCTGTGTAGCTAAGATTGGTGATGACTCGATCGCCCACGGAAATGCCGATTTGTCCCCACTCACCCAGGCGCACGGTCATCGCGGCCTCGGCGTCATAGCCGCCCACATGTTCCCAGTGGTATTTTCCCGAGGCAGTGGTCTTGTCGTCGAAATCCACCTCGTAACCGGACTTGCTGGCCGGCACGAATCCCGACAATTTCAGCCATAGCCCGAGTTTTTTTCCTGCGCCAACAGCGGAGAGCTTGTCGAGTCCGGCTTTGACCGTGAGTTCGTACTGCGAAAGATCTTGCACAGCAGGCTCGTCGAAGGTGTTCTCATCCCATGCCGAGCGGGCGTGATCCCAGAACAAATCGTCATCGTAATAGGCGCGGGCTCCGGCAAACAGGAAGTAACGGCCGTCCCACGCGGGAATCCACATCCACTCAAATGAAGAACTGAGAAATCGGGGAGACAGCGTGTCGGTTTTCCACGGAGCCATTTCAGCCAAGAAGCGCAAGCCGATGCGTGAATCTACATCCTGCCTTCCGCTGATCCACGGATCCCATACGCCGAAGTCCCATTCGTTGCCCGCGCCGATGAACAATCTTCCGCGCGAAGCCTCGCGCAGCCCACTGTCGTAACCGCCGCCAATCATCGCTAATGCCACGCGATGAAACAAACCGCGCGGACGGTTGATGAGATCGCTCGGCACATAGACCGTATCATGAATGATGATCGGATCCGCCGCCACAGTCACCACTTCCGGCACACGCACCGTGTCGCGCAGATAGACAATATGTGTGTCCACGCGAATTGCATCAGGCGGGGGAAATCGAACCTTCGTGGAATCAAAGTTCCAGGCTTGAAGCGAGATACCGGACGGTGTATAGCGGAAATAGCCCTCCACCGAGGCACCTTTGTAACCCCGATAAAGCCGCTCCGCGATCCCGCCGAGCAGTCCATAGCCCAGCGCCTGACCGCCGTACGACCTGCGCGAGGTTGAGTCAAACTTCGTATAGAATGATTTCGACTCGTGGATCTCTACGTTGGGAGGAAGCTTGTAGGAGCGCAGTAAACTATCCAGTCGCGGCTCGATGCGCTGAATCTTCAACACCCGGCCCGAAGGATAGATCTGGATAAAATCGTTTTCATCGAAGCCGTCGTTCAGGAGATCGGTGACCACGATGCGATCGATTTGCTCGGTGCCAAGCAGCAGCTCATCGCGAAAAACCGAGATTTCGCGCACTTCAGAGATGCTCTTCAGGGTGACCAGCTTAAACTCTACTTCGGCGGCGAAGGAGGGAAGGACGCAGAATGCAAGTGGAACGAACGCAGTAAGGAAGATGGCAAACATAGAAGATTCCGGCCGGGTTACGCGCGCCTGCCGCGTGGGGTTTTGAAATACGCGTTGCGCTAACCCGACTCGGCGTGAAATCTTTGATCTTTGCACTTTGAACTTTGAACTTTGTTTCATCACTTTCTCATCCCTTCAAGGTGCGTTTCCTGCAATCCGCGGTAATATTTCATCTTCTCCCAATTACCTTGAGAGCGATAAGCCTCTTCGAGAAGTTTGTAAGCCACCTGCTTTTGATCATCCGTCATCGGGAACTCCAGCGACTTCGTGGCATGTTCAACCGACTTGGCCGGATCATTTGCTGCAATGCGCGCGATTTCCAGGTAACCTGCGCCCTGACCACTCCACGGGAATTTCGTGGACTGCAAGTAGTAATGCAAGGCTCCGCGAGCATCGCCGCCCTTTTCCAGCTCCTGCGCGTAGGCATAGAGCATCTTGCCGTAGTTGTCCCGCTGCTCGACCGGCGCGTCGGGATTCGCGTCAATCAGCTCCTTCATCCGCGCCAGTGCGTCGATCTTTGATCCTTCGCGGAATTCGAGCAGCGACAGGCGATAGGACATCTCATTCTTGACTCGCTCAGTGCGAGCCGAGCGGATCGCACCGAGATAGGCTTCGCGGGCTTCGTTCCACTTAGCTTCGCTCTCAGAACGGAACGCCGCATCGCGATACTCGGCAGCAGCGATGCCTCCGCCATCCCATTCGATCCAATCAATTGTGCGTTGAATTTCCGCGGCCTGTGCGGAGTCAGAGGCGTTTTTCTTTGCCTCGTAAAATTGAGCCAGCGCGAGCTTATCCTGATAAGTCCGGATGTACGCCTCACCCAGATAGCTTCGATAAGCATTCGGAACCTTTGACGAGTCTTCGTTCACCAGGTAATGAATGGCAATGGCCTGACTGAAAGCCGCGACGGCTTTGTCATAATCCTTGGACATCAGCGCGGCGTAGCCGTAGCGAAACCAGAGCGGATCTTCACCCTGCCGTGTGTTCAGAATTTCACGGTAAAGCGGCTTGGCTTTTTCCCAGTATGCAAGCCGATCGTAGGTCGCGGCCAGCCAGAGCTGCACTTCCTTCATCTCCGGCGAAATTTCCAGGGCACGCTCAAACTCTTTTTGCGCGCGCTTGAAGGCAGATTCGGCGCGCTTTCGAGTATCTGCTTCGCCGCTCGTGAGATTGGAATCACCCATCGCCCACTTCACGGCACCCAGCAGGCCGCCGGGCCGTCTCATGGTGGTATCGATACCCATCCGGTGCAACGAATCGGCTTCGGCCAGGAATGCTTCACCCGCCTTAAAGTCATCCTGCCCATTTTCGAACAGGCGCTGTGCTTCCGTCTGATCCTTTTTCTCACCGAAGAGATCTTTGGCCAGCGAATCAGCTTGTTTGGCCGTGGATTGATCGACTCCGGCGGGAGTTTGATCCTTTTTCTTGTCGGCGGCAATGGAAGCGTTCAAACACAACACAAAGATGACCGTCATCACCCATAAACCCGCGGCAACTTGCGGCGGGCGTTTGGAACGGCCTGCGAGAAACTCATTCATCGTGATCTCCATGCATAATTTCATCCGTATCGGGTGGACGCCGCGAATCACTTTGGTGTGGACAGTGACCCCTGGCTCATCTATTTTGCTGTACGCGATCCGAGATTGATGCCGATAGATTCCATCCAATTGTGGAACACGCGATAGAATTCGTCCGTCTTGGTTAGCGTCGGTTTGTCGCGAGTCGCGGCAATGGCAGAAACCTGACCTCCCTCGCGGCTGACATTCCCAAGCCCAAACAACTGCGAACGCGATTTGAAATCGGAATCGGCAAGCAAGATGCCTGTGCCGCCGCGTGTCAGAAAAATCTTGAGCTGATGCTCCACTTCGCTGAACTGGATAAAGATATCCCAGCCGCCGTGTGAGGCAAGTCCTTTCAGGTCACGGTCTTTTGTTTCCATGTAAGATTGCACAACCGGCGGAAAAGCCGCCTTCTGGTTGCGCAGCCAATTGAGCAAGCCCGAAAGTTCGCCTTCCCCCACGACATCTTCACCCGGCCCGGATAGTCCGGTACTGGGCGCGCTGCCTGTGGATGTTCCAACATTGCTCGTATATTTCTCGCCGCGCGCACTTCCGGGAGTCGGTGAAGTGGACACAACATCGCCGCGACTCAGCCCTGTAGCGGGAACATCTGAAGCCGGCGCATTAATGCGCGGACCCGTATACGTGACCTCCGTGGCCACATCGAGATCCGCGTTCCCAGAACCTTGGTAGTTCTGCCCGCGCTGCGAGACGGGCGCCGGGAGCGCAGACAGAGGATGAGAAGGACCCTCGTTTGATTTTGTGGTCAGAATATCCGGTAGCGGCGTGGCATTCGGTTCGAGCTTCGGCGGCTGACGATCTTCTGGCGGAGTATCAAACAGTTTCGAAACGAATCCGAAATCCGGTTCACGGTCAGAGGGCTCGGCAACCACAATTTCCGAAGGCTGCGCGCGCATTTCCGTCGGCGCAAGCACCGGTGCCAGCATCGAAGCCGAACGCACGCCTGCTTGAGCGATGGGAATCGGCTTCGGACGCGGCCGCTTCTCCTCTTTGATCACTTCTTCGATGGGAATCAGGGTGAGCGGAAGCTTCAAGTCCTGTAGTGGCTTGAGCAGTGTCACGTCGGGAATGGTGAGCAGAATCACAATCGTCATAACGAATGAGACTCCGCGAATGGCGTTCTTTATGGTTTTTTCATTCATATGCGTGGCCTGATGTCATCGTGTCGGGCTAAGTCTGGATACACAGAGGTTCAGAGGGATTGTCAAGGCTGCGGAATCGGAACGTCGGTCTGTGGGTTCATGGCGATACTGATGGGCACGCCCTGTTTTCCGGCGGCCTGCAATAGCTGGATGGGTCTATCCCAAACCGCGCCACTGTCCGCTTTGAGAATCATCTTCCCCTCCGGCTTGGCCGTCTTGTACTGTGCCAAAAGCGTGTCGGCCCGGGCGAACAGCAGGGTGTCGACCAGGGCCGAATCGGCCAGAAGTTGATCCTCGACCATCACCGCTCCGCTACGCAAAACGTGGAAAATCATCTCATCTCCAATCCGCAAGTCGGGCTGTCCCTCTGCAAAATTGGTCGGGAGTTTCAGCGGAACCAGATCTTCTGGCACGATGACCAACGAGATCACGAAAAACAGCACGAGATTGAAGGCCAAGTCGATCATGGACGTTTGCGCGTCGGCAAACGGGCTGCGCTTCTTTTTCATCGCGCCCCCGAAAGCATGTCGCGCAACTCGGCCAGCCGTGCTTCAAGCAGATGCCTCCCGATAATTCCGATCAGGGCCACAATCAGCCCGCAAACTGTAGTCACCATGGCTACATACATGCCGCCGGCGATGGTCTGCATCGTGACGTTTTCCACCAGAGTCTGCTCACTGAATACTTGCACCAGGCCAACTACGGTTCCCAGGAGTCCGGCCACCGGCGCCCCGCCGATCATCAGGTCCAGGAACAGGAAGCGGTTCGAGAGGCTCTCGATCTCCCAGTCAATCGCCTGCTGTAAGTCCGCTGACTGTGTCAGTTCGGCGGTCTTGTTTTTCAGCTTGGCGAGGAAACCCTTGTTGTAGAAGACAATCATATAGTAGATCGTGAAACCGACCCCGACAAACAGGAGGATTCCCTGGAAAAAGTAGATCCAGACATCGAACGTCCGGACCAGCACAATCAGCTTCCCGATGCGCTCGGACATGGTGACATAGTGTGTGCCAGTGCTTGTGCTGGCGAAGGCCACCGTGTTATAGACCAGGGCGGCCAGCGCACTTACCAATGCAAGGATCAAAGTCTCCGTCCTCCATAGTGTCTTCCACTTACGCATTTTCCTGCACTCCTTTTGCTGTGTTCATCCGGTACAACCCTATAGACCCGAATATAGTTCTGACACACTTTAATTGCAAGTGATTTCAAAACGTTGTATCTTATGTGCGGTCGAATTTGCTCGGAGGGCATCTCAGGGGGTCTTGTCGGGTGTTGCCAAAGTGCAGCAAACCCGGGGCCAGACCGGCTGGCGGTGCTGGATGTGCAGTGGTCCAATCTACCCAATACTCAGAAAAGTTCGTTAAAAATGGTGCATGGGGCTTGACATTCTGAGTAATTTTGAGTAGATTTCTTTCTTGTAATCACTGACCTTTATCACTCGTCACAATTCAGCTATGAGCCGACGCATTCTGCTCAATCTGGCCCTCCTGTTCGGAGCCACAGCACTTCTCTTGACCGCTTGTTCAAGCCCCCAGGCGGATGCCCTGAAACTCTTTGAAAAAGGTGAGTTCGAGGCCGTAATACAAAAGTATCCTGATTTAGAGATTGCCCGCCGCGCTCGCGCGAAAATAGCAGACCGCCTGATCCTCGAAAAGAAGTTCGATGTGGTGCTGAGGGACTATGCCGACACTCCGGCTGCCTGGAAGGCGCGCAACGCCAGATCACAGGAACTCTACGATGCTGGCCGGTATCAGGTCGTCGTGGATTCGTTTCCGGGTTCTCCGGTCTGGGCGGCTTCCAGGGACCGCATTGTCGACAGCCTGATTACTGTGGGCCAAACCGATACACTGTTCAAGCGATATGCCGATGCCCCCCGGGTGACCCAACTCAAGGACAGCCTGAGCAATGCCGACCTTGCAAAAGCTAATAACTTGAAGGGTGCAGCCAAGGTTGCTGCGATGGATGAACTGATCAAGAAGTGGCCGGGCACGACAGCGTACAAAGAAGCCGCAAGGATAGTTCAAGAGGCACGCGCGAAGAAGTAAGCTAACCGCGCCGCCTGTACCATCCGCGTTTTTCCAGATATCACAAATTTGAAAGCAAGGCACACCGGACTACCTGCCCCGATGTCGCGCTGCGAATCAATAGAGGCGGGTAAAATTCTCGACTCCAAGGAGGAGTAGATTACAATGAAGCGCACGATAAGTGTGGTCGCGATTCTGGCGGTTTTCGCCCTGCTGATGGGTGGATGTGCGTCGCCTGAGCAACGCGCGCAGAAACTGTTCGAGGGCGGTAAGTATGAAGAGATCCTGGCCAAGTATCCGGATCTCCCCGTTGCTGCTCAGGCTAAGGAAAAAATCGCGGAAAAACTGCTCAGCGAAGGCAAGTTCGACGAAGTGCTTGCCAAGTATGCTGACACGAAGTCCGCTCCCGAAGCCAAGAACCGCACGGCGGCCAAGCTCGTCGCTGAAAAGAAATACGACGAAGTGTTGGCGAAGTACGCTGACACGCCGGCCGCCAACGAAGCTCGCAACATGGTTGCTCAGGGCCTCTATGATGCCAAGAAGACCGACGAGCTGGTCGCCAAGTATCCCAACACACCGGCGGGAACGAAGGCGCGCAACGAAATGGCTATGGCCGATTGGGAAAAGGTCGCCAAGATCAGCAACAAGAAGGAAAAAATCACGAAGATCGAAGAGTTCGTGAAGAACCCCCGCTATGCTGGCACTGAAACGATGATGAAGGCCACGGAAGAGCTGAACAAGCTCAAGCCGCCGGCCAAGCCGGCCACTCCGGCCGCTGTCGCACCCAAGAAGAAGTAATTTCCCGACAGCACCTTATCCAGAATCTCAACCTCTGGATCAGAGGCCAACCCTTGCGGTTGGCCTCACTTTTTTGCACACTCTCGAGCCGTCGATCCCGCAAAGGGTAGATTGCGGCTTGACAGTCTGACTGATTGTTTGTATAATGGGCGGGTTTCCGCGGCTTTGCTCTAAAGATAAGGCGTGCTTGGGTTGTATGGGTCCAATAGGGCAGGCAGTTTTGGAATCGTGTTCTGAGGTCAAGTTTCAATAAACTGAAAGCGGAGAAAATTCAGATGACTACTTTGTTTCGCACCATACTGGCGGCGGGTTTGATGTTCAGCTCCATGGCGGTCTTTGCAGGAGATGAAGCCAAGCAGCCGTCACCTGAAGAGATGGCGAAGATGATGGAAGCGTGGCAGAAATCGGCGACGCCCGGCGCCGAACACGCGAAGCTTGGAAAGATGGCGGGCGAGTGGACTTCATCCACCAAGATGTGGATGGCCAAGGGTGCCGAAGCGCAGGAATCCAAAGGCACCGCAAAGTGTGAGATGACGATGGGCGGGCGCTGGCTGCAGACGAGTGATGCCTTCGAGATGATGGGCGGAATGTTCACTGGTCACGGCATCATGGGCTTTGACAATATCACAAAGATGTACATCATGTTCTGGGTGAGCGACATGGGAACCGAGCCGACATACTGCACCGGCGAAGCGTCCGCCGACGGCAAGACGATAACGTACACCGGCACCTGCCACGAGCCGTGGGATGGATCGGCCAAGACTGTGAAGTACGTCTATTCGCTCATGGATGACAACAAATATGTCTTCACAGGTTTCGACCTGGTGGGAACGCCCAACGAGTTCAAAGTGCTGGAGATGACGTACACGCGCAAGTAAATTCAACTATCTAACTTAGGAATACCGACGATGAAAACGTTTTTGCTTGCACTGCTCTCGTGCATGATACTGTTCTCAGCTGCATTGGCTGAAGACAAGAAAATGGACGAAGCCGCGATGATGGATATGTGGATGAAAATCGCCTCGCCTGCTAAAGAGCATGCCGAACTGGTGAAATGCACCGGAGACTGGAGCTACACCTCGAAGTCATGGTGGGTGCCGGGTCAGCCTGCTCAAGATGGTAGCGGAAACCGCAAAGCGAGCATGATCTTTGGCGGACGCTACCTGAAATTTGAAGACGAGGGTGACATGGGCGGCGGGATGAAAATGAAAGGGATGGGCCTTCTCGGTTTTGACAACTTTCGAAAAGAGTACGGTATGTTCTGGATTGATGACATGAGCACCGGCATGGTGTGGGCACAGGGAACGGCATCTGCGGACGGCAAGACAGTCACACTGATGGGCAAAATGGACGACCCGATGAGCGGGCGCAAAGACGTTCCGGTCAAATATGTGACCAAATTCGTCAGCGATACTCATCATGAATTTGAGATCTGGGATGATGCAGGATCTCCGAATGAACGCAAGATGCTGGAGATTCACTACACGAAGAAGTGATACACTGCGCACACTTCGTGTGGCTCCCTTCCTTGTCATCCTGAACGAAGTGAAGGATCTCGACATATCAACCGCGCCCTCAGCAATGGGGGCGCGGTTTTTTCTGAGCGTTTCTCCCCCCGCGTGCGGGGGGCGGGGGGGTCTTTTCGCCGAGGCACGTGTCTTCACGTGCCCGGAATCTTCAGCACGGGAAAAGAGTCTCCTTCCTTCCGGACTGCGTCGGGAATGGATACTAACTCCCTGCCTGTTTTTCTTGCGCATAGAATCAGACCTATGATGTTCCATTCATTTTATGGATGCTTGACAAACCGAAAAACCTTGTGTATCATATTGCTGTCCTTGATTTACTTGCTGTCCATAATCTAAGAACTTAGGGAGGTTGTTATGTTCGGTCGCAGGTTCTTGGCGTTGATCGGGGGGGGGTAATTCTCAGCGCGATCTTTTTGTATTTCTGACCGAACCACTTTATTAAAGTTATTACAAAACATTTACCATCCCCGCTCATGCCGAAGTTAACTATAAACATCCTTTCACGCCACACGTTTACCGCATTCGCTGTAGCTTTGTGCTGCTCGATTTCGTTTGCGCAGTGGACCAACGCCGTCCCTATGCCTCCACCAATCAACGAAAATCCTCCTGGGGAGTATTACTACACGTCTGTTTCGGCGGATGGCAATGTTCTGTGTTTGACAATTAATCAAGCGCCGAACGGCTTCGGAGACGACGATGTATACTTTTCCGAAAAGATAAACGACACGGAGTGGTCAGTCCCGATCAATGCCGGCCCGAACATCAATGATGTTCAACGCAACTTGAGTCCATCCATAACCTCTGACCATCAGAGAATGTATTATGTTCGCTGGACGGGTTCTTATGATATATATACCTCTGTTCGAACCGGACCAGATTGGGATGACTGGTCGCCGGCTGTACCTTTACCGGCGCCCGTCAATGAGGCATGGGAGTTCACCGCTCAAATTGGTGATGATGACTCAACGCTAATCTATACGTCCATTGCCGACCGTATGTACACCAGTCGCCTGCAGTCCGACGGAAGTTGGTCGGCGCGGATAGCGATTGCCCCACACTTGAATGCCGTTAACGGGTCACGCCACCCGGAACTTGTTGACAATGGAAGCACTCTTGTTTTTGGGCAATTTGGTGGGATACATTTTGATGTCTTCTATGCGCACCGAGGTGATAGCAGTTTTGGTTCGGCGATCCGTTGTGACTCTACCATTAACACCCCGTGGTGGGATTCTGGACCGAGCTGTCCATCAGACGGGTCTCTACTTTATTTCGAGAGCCGCCGACCGGATTCCGCTGGGGTTGAGCTCGCAAGGATTTTTGTTGCGGATCGATTGGTTTCGACCGGCCCCACTCCGCGAAAAGCTCAGATCCGAACCGGTCTACGTGTGATTCCTTCCTATGGAGACAGCAACACCCTGTTTACTGTTCAACTGCCTTCCAATTTCAGGCCAGAACAGATCTTGCTTTATAATATTCTCGGTCAAAGGCTCACCAGCCTAAGGTCTTTCCGTTTTGGCCAAACCATAATCTTAACAAGAGAGAACTTTGACAACCTCATTGCATTCCCCGCAGGGACGTACTATGTCGTCGCCCAATCGGAGCACACTGTACTCGCTTCGCCTTTCATCGTTACTCGCTGATCGTCGTAATCCGGCGCTTTCGCTTCGCGCAGGCATACTTGGACTGCTCTTTTTCTGCATCACATCCACGGCAAGTGCGCAAGATTTTACGCAGATGTGCGGCTGGGAAGGACTGTCTACAACCGCTCAAGTACCCATTCGCGGTACGATTAACCCGGTCATGGTTTGGGCGGGCGTCTGGGACGCAGAAGATGGTGCTGATGAAGTGAAGATTCCGGGCATGTCCTTCCTTTGTCAGGATAAATTCCGACACATACCTCGGCAGTAGGAGAGAGCCACACGCAGTGTGTTCAGGATGACAACAACAGAAAGGGCTGCCCCATTTCGGGACAGCCCTTCTTTACATCAGCAGAACGAACGGCTTAGTAGCGGTCGCGGCGCGCGGGGCGATCTTCTTTCGGCTTCGCCTCGTTGACCATCATCTTGCGGCCACCGGCCTCCATGTCGTTCAATGCCTTGATTGCCGCACGTGCTTCCGCGTCG
>CAZVXJ010000056.1:0-13215 GCA_964631675.1 uncultured Alphaproteobacteria bacterium | reverse complement strand
TAGTCAGATGACACATTATATGCATTCAAAACCCACTCAGTGGGATGGCAACCCCAAAAACTTATCAGACCGGAAACGGTCAATCTTCAGAGTATGCCGGACTGCGCATTCCGCCGCAGGCCCAGGATGTTGAACGCGCGCTGATCGGCGCGCTGCTCCTTGACAGCTCCAGTTTCGCCTCCATTGGCGACCTAATCGACGAGACGGCATTTTACCGTCCTGCGCATGCTTCAATTTTCGCCGCCATGCGCGCGCTTTATCTGGGTGGTGAGCCGCTTGATGCCGTGACAGTAGCTGAACAGTTGCGACGGGAAAACAAGCTTGAAGAAGTTGGCGGCTCGCTCTTTCTCGCCGAGTTAATGGAGACTGTTGGCTCAGCCGCCAACGTCGAACACTACGCGCAGACGGTTCAGGAAAAGGCTGTTCTACGCCGCTTGATCAATTTGAACAGCGAGAGCATCGCCGAGGCTATGGATAGCATGGCCCGAGCCGATACCACTGTTGAAGCTCATATTGCCAGGCTCGTCCGGCTCGGCCGCGAACACAGCGGAAAACGGGCGGTCAACGCGAAACAGGCCACTCGAGAGACATACACCTATCTCGAGAAGATCAAATCCACTCCTGATTTTTTGACCGGAGTCGGCTCTGGCTTCGAGCGTCTCGATGAGTATACTTCCGGTTTTCGATCGGGCGAGTTGGTGATCATTGCAGCAAGGCCGTCCATGGGCAAGACGTCGCTGGCAATGAACATCGCCCAGGCTGCGGCTGAGAAGCACAATACGCCGGTCGCTGTGTTCTCACTCGAAATGGATGTCCAGCAGCTGATCTTGCGCATGCTCTCCGGAGAGGCGCACATGCCGCTGCAAAGACTTCGTTCCAATGTGAAACTTTCTTCGCAGGAATGGAACGGCGTGGTCTCAGCCTGCGATCGGCTGATGAGACTGCCGATGTTCTTTGACGATACTGCCGGAATCACGATAGACCAGCTGCGATCGCGGGCACGCCAGCTGAAGCACGAGCACAAAATAGGCATGATAGTGATTGACTACTTGCAGTTGATTACGCCGCCGAAAATGCCTGACAACCAGCAGCAGTGGATTGCCTTTGTGTCCGCGTCTTTGAAAGCACTGGCCAAAGATCTGGAGTTGCCAATTATCTGCCTGTCACAGCTGTCAAGAGCGCCGGAGACCCGAGGTGGTGACCGAAAACCGATGCTCTCCGATCTGCGTGACTCGGGAGCCATAGAGCAGGATGCCGACCTCGTGCTGTTCGTTTATAGACCTGAAGTTTATAAGGAGTCAACCAAGAAGCAGAAATACGAGGTTGATGGCAAACAGCTCGATGTGGAAGGTTTGGCTGAGATTATCGTTGCAAAGAATAGAAACGGTCCGACAGGCCACTTCGTTCTGAGTTTCCTGGGCAAGTATACACTGTTTGCCAATTACCTCGGCGAAGGCGCGGTTCAACCGACTGCAGGGTCCGCCCCGGCTGGTGATGAGCCGGACGAAACCAATGACGGCGCTGGTTTCTAGAATGCTCACTGAAGCAACGATCTAGCGATGCCTGATCCTGCGGCCAAGCCCAATTCGGCGAATCCCAAACCTGCTGGACCGCTCTTTGAAGAGATGGAGACGGAGCATGTTCGCGAATTCGCGGAAATCCGCGAAGCGATCGTTCAGCACTTTCCGGATGCAGATCTCGGATTGGTGGAACGAGCATTTCAGTTCGCCTATCGCGCACATCTTGGTCAGCGCAGAATCTCGGGGGAGCCTTACATCACGCACACCATTGCAGTGGCACACATTCTGGCCGACTTGCATATGGGTGATGTGGCGACGGCCGCGGGTTTCCTTCACGATGTCATTGAAGACTGTGATGTGAGTGTTGAGGAATTGCGAAAAGAGTTCGGCGATGCCGTTGCCAATCTGGTCGACGGAGTAACCAAGATTCCCGAACTGAAGTATGAATCGCATGAAAAGCAGCAGGCTGAGAATTTTCACAAGATGCTGCTTTCGATGTCGCAAGATCTGCGCGTTATCATGATTAAATTTGCCGATCGTTTGCATAACATGCGAACCATCGGCTATATGCCGCGCAAGGCACAGGAAAAGACTGCTCACGAGACGCTTGATGTCTATGCCCCGCTTGCGCACCGGTTGGGTGTACACCGCATCAAGTGGGAGCTCGAAGATCTTTGTTTCAAAGTTCTTGAGCCGCGTGCTTATCGCGAACTCGCCGATAAAATCAATATGAAGCGCGGCGAGCGCGAGAGTGTGGTCAAAGAGATGATCACCCGTCTGGAAGCGGAGCTGGAGAAGGGGGGAGTCAAGGCACGCGTTATTGGTAGGGCCAAGCATCTTTACTCGATCTACAACAAGATCAAGACGCGGGGCTACAATTTCGACGAGATTCTTGATTTGATTGCCGTGCGCGTCATCGTACCGCGCATGGAAGATTGTTATTTCGCGCTTGGTATCGTTCACTCCTTCTACACGCCGATAGAAGGGAAGTTCACGGACTTCATCGCTACGCCGAAGTCGAACATGTACCAATCGCTGCACACCAAAGTTTTCGGTCCTATGGGCCGCAAAGTCGAAGTGCAGATTCGCTCTGATGAAATGCATCGCACGGCTGAGATTGGGATTGCTGCGCACTGGCGATACAAGGAAGGCGGAGCCAGTGACAAGGATATTGACCAGCAGATGGAGTGGCTGCGTGGGCTCCTCGATTCCCGCGAAGAGAATTCTTCTTCGCAGGAATTCATGGACCACCTCAAGATCAATCTTTTTCAAGAAGAGATCTTTGTTTTTTCACCCCGCGGCCGGCTGATCACTTTGCCCCGCGGTGCGACGCCCGTTGATTTTGCCTTTGCGGTGCACACCGATATTGGTCTGCATGCAATGGCCGCCAAAGTAAACGGGCACATTACACCGCTTAAGAACGACCTGAAAAGCGGTGATGTGGTTGAGATAATCACGTCGCCCAACCAGCGGCCCAATCCTGACTGGCTGCAATTTGTACGAACCAGTCGGGCCCAGAACAAGATCAAGAAGTGGCTCAAAGAGCAGCACTTCGATGAGTCAAGGAAGCTCGGTCGGGAAATGCTTCAGAAGGAGCTGCAGAAGATCCATCTGAAGAAAAGCGAAAAAGAGCTTGCCGAGCTCGGACCACTGTTCGGCTATGAGGATCCCGAAGCGTTTTTTGCAGCGCTGGGAGCAGGCGACCTGACGTTGCAAGCAGTGCTGCGAAAGATTTCGCCGCCCGAGCAAACGCCGCAGGCGGAAGGGCTCGGATCGCTCATTTCACGGGTCATTCGCCGGGTCAAAGGATCCGACACAGCGGTTCGCATTCACGGCATGAACAATGTCGCAATCGTGTTCGGGAGGTGTTGTCAGCCGCTGCCCGGGGATCGTATCACTGGATTCATCACGACTGGCCGCGGGGTTACCGTACACCGTGTAGACTGCCGCAATATTCCGGAGTTGATGCGCCGCCCGGAGCGCAACATCATTGTGGAATGGGATGTCGATCGTGAGGCAACTTTCAATGTGCGCGTTCGCGTGCTGGCCCATGATCGTCACCGCCTGCTGAATGAAGTTACGCAGGTCATGGCTAAAGAAGACGTGAACATTCTTTATTTAGAGATGAAGCGCGAAGACAGCTTTGCCATCGGAACTCTGGTACTCGAAGTGAAATCACTGCCCCATCTGACACGTGTAATGCGCAAAATGCTCTCGATTAAGGATGTTATTCATGTCGAACGTATGGATGAAGATGTCACGAGCTAAACATGGAGAAGGTGAATCCCATTGACAAGTAAAGACATTTCAATACATCCCCCTACCGGAGAGAGTGCAGGAGGAGACCTAATGCGAACCTTTATCAAGAAGGATGTGGTCGAACGAGTCACCGTGAGGTCTCAGGAACGCCCCGACACGGTCGCCAAAATCGTGAACGATACTTTCACGGTCTTGCGCGAGATCATGGCCGGCGACGATCCCGAGCTTCGAATTGAGATTCGAGACTTCGGAGTCTTTGAGGTCAAAAAGACAAAACCAAAACCGAAAGCGCGAAATCCCAAGACGAACGAGATTATTTACGTTGCGGCTCGTCGGAAAACGCATTTCAAGCCGGGCAAACTGCTCAAGGAGTCGCTCAAGAAACCACTGGAACAGGTGTAATCCCCTGTTGGGCAGGCTCATCGGCCTGGACTGGGGCGAGAAGCGCATTGGAGTTGCTGTTTCCGATGAGCGAAATTCCTTCGCCGTCGGTTATGATATCTGGCCGGCCGACGAGGCAGAATTCTTGGCGCGGCTCAAGAAGACACTCGCTTTGGAACAAATCGACAGGGTAGTCGTTGGCTATCCGCTTACCTTGCGCGGCGAAGTTGGTGTCAAAGCCCGGCAAGTGGAAGATTTCATTGCCAAGCTCGAGTCACACGGTTTTCAGGTTGTCCGGTGGGATGAAAGGTACTCCACCAAGGATGCAAGCAGAACTCTCACACTCCACGGCATTTCCCAAAAAAAGCAGCGCGGCCGTATTGATATGGCGGCCGCGATTCTGATGCTCCAGTCTTACCTCGACGCAAACCCCTCATGAGCGAAAAACTGCGGATCGGAATTATTGGTGCCGGCGGCATTTCCCAGCTCATCCACATTCCCGTTGTAAAGAAACACCCCGATGCCGAACTTGTTGCCATCGCAGACATCGAACTTTCGCGTGCGGCAACCGTTGCGGACAAGTACAAGGTACCGAATTTTTATCGTGATCCGGAAAAACTGCTTGCCCGATCCGATATTGACGCGGTGCACATCAATACACCAACAAACTCACACCTCGCCCTGACTTTGGCCGCGCTTTCTGCCGGCAAACATGTGCTGGTCGAGAAACCTATTGCCCGCAAGGCCGCAGAAGCACACCGCATGGTGCTTGCTTCGGCGCAATCCGGCAAGTCTTTGATGGCAGCGATGAACCTGCGGTTTCGTCCTGATGCCCTCCTGCTTCACAAGATGATCGGAGCGGGGGAGTTGGGAAAAGTCATCACGACTAGGGCCGGCTGGCACAAAAAGAAGGATCGCTGGTCCAGAAGTCCATGGCTCCCCAATAGCCGAATTTCAGGCGGAGGCGTTTTTATGGACCTCGGCATCCAAATGCTGGATGTCTGCCTGTGGATGCTGGGCAATCCGAAAGTGAAACGTGTTTCTGCTCAATCCTCACGTGACCGCCTGGGCTTTCGTGTTGAGGATACGATGGTCGCCTTTTATGAACTCGCCGGAGACGCTACACTCTATTTGAATACCACCTGGGCGTTCATGTCTGACGAGAGCGAAGCTTATACGGTTCTCAGCGGAAGCCGGGGAACCGCAACTTTGAATCCCCTCAAAATCACGAAGGAAGTTCAAGGTAATCTTGTCAATGTGTCGCCGGCCGGGAAAGTCCCAAAACTCGCTGATCTTTACAGAAAATCTTTCGAGATAGAGATAGACCATTTTATTCAAAGTGTCAGAGAAGGTGTACAACCCAGCTCGTCAGGAGTTGAGGCTGCTGCACTGATGGAGGTCGTAGAAGCAACCTATCGTTCTGCTTCTGAGGGGCGTGAAGTAGTCGTCGGCGAATCGTGATCCTGCGGCACGCATGAGCGTCGGTTCGCGCGAGTCCGTTCGTTCGAAATGCTATCTGGTTCTCTCTGCGCTCTTTGGCATTCTGTGTTTTCCGCCGATATCGTTTTGGCCGCTTGCTTACGTGGCAATGGTGCCCTTCTTGTTCGGAGCAACGTCCCTCTTACCACGAACCGCGCTGAAGTGGGGATACGTTTCCGGATTTCTGTTCTTCTCCGGACTGCTCTACTGGATCGGATTTAACAGTGGTGCACCGCCTGCGATGGCGTGGTTGTCTTGCGTTGCCGTCGTCGCAATCCTTGCTACGATCTGGTCAGTGGCAGCTTGGTCTGTCTCAAAGGTCTCGCACTCGGCTGGAGTGGCATGGGCCGCGACGACGTTTGTTTTTCTCTATCTGTTCTTTGAAGTCTTCTGGGGTACCGGTGAGCTTGGATTTCCCTGGGCAATTTGGGCGCTCTCGCAAACAGCCTGTCTGCCAGTCATCCAGATAGCCGAGCTTGGCGACGTTTGGCTGATCTCGCTATATGTTCTCGGACTGAACGCGCTAGTTTTCCTCTACCTGAAAGGGATAGCGCGCGTGGTGGTGCTTCCCTTGGCCGTGGTGCTCATGCTTTCTGTTCCGATGTATGGAGCATATCGTCTGGCCACATTTCAACGCGGCGAGCTGTTTCCCGTGGCGGCCATTCAGGCAAACACTCCGGTTGAGGATAAGTGGGAACTCACCCCCGAAGAGACACTGGCCCAGTATGTAAATCTGACAGAATCTATTGCAGACTCCCAGGTCGCACTTGTTGTGTGGCCGGAAACTGCAACACCAATTCCTTTGCGATATCGCGATTGGGCCAGAATGCGAATCCAAAGGCTGTCGGATTCCATCGACCTCAGCATAGTCACCGGTGCCACGGATTACGAGTCGGTGTCCGGCGGTGAGATGATACCCTATAACTCTGCTTTCGTTTTTCGTCCTCATGAAGGCGAGCTATGGAGCGCCGCCAAGGTTCATCTTGTACCGTTTGGAGAGCGTGTTCCGTTCCAAAAATATTTGCCGATTCTCGGCGCAATTCGACTCGGACAGGCCGAATTTGCTCCCGGTGCGGCGGCCAAAGTACTTCCGAAATCCGATCTACTTCCTTCGCTCGGCTGCCTGATTTGCTTCGAAGTGGTCTTCCCGGAAGTTGCTGCCGATATGGTGAAGAATGGCGCCAGTTTATTTGCAAATCTCACGGAAGACGGCTGGTATGGCAGATCTTCCGAACAGTCCCAGCATCTTGAACTTACGCGTCTGCGGGCGGTTGCGTCCAGACGAAGTATTATCAGGGCGGCAAATCTTGGTTACCCGGCACTTTTCCTGCCAACAGGCGAGATATCTGCGAGCCTGGATCTTGATCAAACCGGTGCCGTATGTTCATTTGTGACGCTGCAAAGTGATATTACTTTGGCAGCAAAAATGGCTCGGCTGTGGCTCCCACTGTATTCGGCTTTGCTTGCAACACTCCTTTTGACAATATGGATAAGAACGCGGCTGCACCGAACCGCGTAGTAATGTTAGAGTGCGACTCCTTCTCGTTGCCTTCCTGATCTTTCTTAGCACCGGCCGTTGCTCATTCTCGGTTGAACACCTTAAACTCACTCCGAATCCAGGGTACAGCCGTGATCTTTCGATGGGCGCAAGTACAGCGGCGCTATCGTATCCCGCGCAAAGCGCCAGCATCAACCCTGCAGGACTCACACTCGCTCCCGACAAGTCACAGCAACGATGGGTTTTGATTGTAAATCCCGCGGGCGGCTGGCAGTTGAAGAACTACTTTTCTGGCGAGCACGAATCAAGACCAACTATTGAGCGGATTTCCGAATCCGCGAGACTGCTAATGAGGGGGGTGGGATTCCGATATTACAGCTTCTCGGCTATGATGACGTTTGCAGATCCTGTGATGCTGTCCGATAGTTCTGAGATGTTCATCGACTATGCGGAAACCTCTGGTCTGCAGTCTCACCGCAATAGCGTCACGGCGGTCTTGAATCTGCATCCTCGTGTTTCATTGGGGGGCCAAATTGACCGCTACTACAATTACTCTAAACCGCACGGCGAAGGCTACAGCTACGGTCTCATACTCCGGCCGAAGGTGGTCGACATCGGTTTCCAGTATCAGAAGTTCCCGGCGAGCGGTGAGTGGATTCAGCATTTCTTGGACCGTCGGCGAGATGAGTCCATATCGGTCGGGGTCGCAACGGGAACACCGACTTTCACGACAGCTTTTCAGCTGACCAATGTCACGCAGTCCAATCGCTCCGCCTTTCTTGAACCGCATGCCGGATGCGAGTGGCGTCCTTTGCGAGCGGTCGCCTTACGAGCGGGTGGCACAGCGTTTTCCAGAAGTCAAACTTGGGCGTGGACAGCAGGTGCCGGGTTGATTGATGCAAATTGGCTGCGGCCGCGATCAAACCGGCTCGCCGTTCCGGATGATGTCATCCAATTCGCCGTTGCCAACGTGTATCAGAAACGGCAGCTAACGAGCGTCATTTCATCTCTGACTTGTTCGTGGAGATTCTAAGTCTCCGACTGTGGCAACCCGGAATGTTCCGCACTCGTGCCCGTCAATTTGTGGTTGTGATTGGCCTCGCCACGGCAGCAGTCAGTTTTGCGGATACACTGCAAACTCGCCTTGGGGCCGATTCGATGGCCGTTGATTCTGTCATTTCACTCTGGGCAGATTCTACGGCAGAAAATGACTCGACAAACATGGCTGATCTGAGCCGCCAGTGGTGGCTGCCGTTGACGGTTGTGCTTGGAACGGGTACCTTCTTCGCCCTGCTCTTTGCGGTTCGATCGCGTTAAACAACCTTAGTTTGTATCCGCACCGATCACTCTTCCATCTGAAATCTTCATTCACTGCGCAGTTCTTATCGTTGATTAAGTCTTCATTTTCGTGGGCAGGCGGCTGTCTGGTCGCCCTACTTTTTTCGACAGTATTCGCCATTGGTTTGAGTCCTTGTCTTGCCGCTGAAACCGAAAGCACCCCGGCACCTTTGCCCAACTCACAGATGGCATGGCAGCGAGCACAGGAGCTGTTCAACCGAGAGCGTTACTTCCGAGCGCATGAGACGCTGAAGGATATTACTCTGAACTATTCCGGTTCGACCTTCGTGGATTCTGTTCAATTCCTGCTGGCACGAGCGTCCTATGAAATGGGTGACTATCTGGTCGCAGCGGACGAGTTTCATCGGCTAAGTTCTCAGTATGCATTTAGCAAACTTGTGGGTGATGCTGCCTATTGGGAATCAAGGTGTTTCTTCAGTCAGGCACCGAGTTATCAGCTCGACCAGGATTACACGTCGCGTGCGCTTGACGGCTTCCAGCGATTTCTTGAAGATTATCCGGGTCACTCGCTGACGGATTCGGCCTACAGTTATCTAAGTCAATCCAGGGAAAAACTCGCGCGCAAACAGTATGCGGCTGCCGAGTTATATTTTCGCCTGAGTGAGTACGCGTCGACTATTCTTTACTCGGACTTGATCCTTGCCAACTACTATGACTCATCTTATGCAAGTAAGGCTCATTTTCTGAAGGCAAGGGC
This sequence comes from uncultured Alphaproteobacteria bacterium, assembly GCA_964631675.1. Lineage (GTDB taxonomy): Bacteria > Electryoneota > RPQS01 > RPQS01 > RPQS01 > CAZVXJ01. Next base: position 4,022 of record CAZVXJ010000056.1, on the reverse strand, counting down.
GTTTTACAAGCTCAAGGATTGGAGCAGTGCCCAGGTGGCTTTGACAGCCTACTTGAAGACTGAACCTAAGGGCAGAAGTGCATCACACGCGCGGAGAATGCTCGAGTCGGTCGATCGTCAGCTCGTAACTTCTGCGTCAAATCCATCCATCGCAAAATGACAAAACTCGGTCTGTACGGGGGCACATTTGACCCTGTTCACTACGGCCATCTGCGAACGGCAAACTCGGCACGAGAAGAGCTTGAACTTGATCGTTTGATGGTTGTAGCTAACCCATCGCCGCCGCACAAGGCTCATGAGGCTTTGACGCCTTATGCTCATCGCAAGGCCATGTTGCAGCTGGCGCTGAGGGAGTTTCCGGGCTTGGAGCTGGGAATTCTTGAGGAAAACTCGATTGGGCCTGCCTATACGACGGACACGGTCAAGAAGATAATTGCATCGTTGCCGAAGACTGAGCATGAACTGTGGTTGATTGTCGGTGCGGATTCACTGATTGAACTTCCGCAATGGAAGGATCCGGAAGCCCTGTTTCGATACACAAAAGTCGCAGTGCTTCCACGACCGGGCTTCAACTTGGCTCAAGTCAAGCCGGCATATCTCACTCGAGTCCGGGTTCTTAATACACCTCATCTTCCGATATCGGCCACCGAGATTCGTAAGCGACTGCAATCGGGCGCTGATTTGAATGGGGTGATACCTGCATCTGTCGAGCAATACATCCACGACAACGGGCTCTATCGCGTCAAAAAGAGGTCTGCGGTCTAAGTCGAGTAATCGCAATGCTTGCACGCATCGGTCTTTTAATGCATGACCGATATGCACGATTCGCGCAGTAGTGTGGTCTAAACTAATGTTTATAAATAATTTAATTGACGGGCACATCAATTGCAACATTGATGACTGCTCGCCGCTCCTACCTTTTTGATTTCAGTCCAAAATTCTCTAATCTCTTCTATGAAAGGTCCGTCAATGTTCAACCGCTGGACACTTTTGTTCGTGCTGATGCTTCCGCTTGTGGCACTGGCTACTCCTCCACAAGTCAATCAGGTTTTTCTGGAGCCGTGCGGCACGGTCTCGACAAACCCGCTCGATGATCCCGAGCCGGACACGCTGTATTATGATGACGATCTGAATCAGAGTTTTTATTTCAGCGCGCTCACCAACTACTGGACCATGGTTCGCTTCATTCCGCCGGCGAACTTTGATCTGCACAGCATTTACTTCGCCCTCGGTAATCCGGGTGGCAATGCGACTGCGTGTTCCGTTTTTGTGCACCTGAGACAAGCCGACAATCGTCCGGGCACACTGCTCCATCAAGCATTGGCCTCGCCGCAAACAGGTTCGCTCTGGTATGATGTGACGCTCGACAGCAACGTTCATTTCAATGCCAATCAGGAATTCATGATTGTCATCGGACGTGCACCCGGTGTTCCCAATGGATGGTGGCCTTTCCTGGATGGCGGTACGACGGTTAATCGGAGTTACTACACGACGACCAGCCGAACCGGAAACTTCACTGCAATTCCTTATGACCTCCGCATTCGCGCGGGTGGTTCGTTCGAGCAGTTCGTTGACATCTCCAGCATCGAGTGCTTTAACGCTGTCGACGGTGGTGCCGGAATGTTCAATATGCCCGTAGGCTCCAGCGTGCTCATGAAGACGCTCGTTCAGAACGTTGCCAATGCGGACGTTGCTGAATTCACGGCCTTCTGGGAAGTTGCAGGGCCTGGCGGCGGTATCGTCTTCGAAAATGAAATTGTGGGAACGGCCGTCGATGCCGGCGAAACCGTGGAATTCGAAGCTGATCAATCGTTCACGGTCAATACTCCGGGTGAATACATCGCAAGCTGTGTAGTCAATGCTGACAATGATGCCAGCGCTCTGAATGATACTTCGTACCTTCGATTCTTTGTCGGCGGCGAACCGCGCTGGTATCGCTACGATGACAATCAAGATGCTGAAGGTAACGTCTTTTTCGGGGCAGGTTCCGGAACTGGTGTCTCATTTAAACCGGGAACATATACGGCTGAAATCGAGAGTATTCGCGTCTTCGTCGGAGCAGATGACACGGGCGACCTCCGCATCTATATGAATGATGAAGACGGCATGCCCACCGGACAGCCCGTATGGGACAACACTCCCCCGTGCGTTGCTGGATGGAACACATTCCCCGTCAGTCCGCACGTTTTCGTGTATGAGGGCCAGAGCTTTACGGCTGCCTATTTCTACACAGTGGCTGGATTAGGCCGTGATGGAAATGTCCCGAATGCCGCATCGATCACCAGCATGGGAACAGTTTCCTGGCAAACGGGTGACGGAGCCGCATGGGAAGCCGATTTGACCGGAAACTGGTCCATTCAAGTGAAGATCGATACATCGAGTGCGCAACCGCCGTTCCCGATCATCGACGCGAGCATAGATACATTCCGCTTCGGTCAAGTGGACACGACCGGCAACACGAGCGTTACCGTTCGTTGCTGGTTCTACAATCGTGGTGGTCAGGATCCACTCAACGTCACCAGCTTCGTGTTTAATCCGCCGGCGATTCGTACGGCATTCACTACCGCTCCCACTTCTGTTACCGTAGCTGCTAGCGATTCAGAATACGTGGACTTCGTTTTCAATCCAGTGGCCGTGCGATTCTACAACGGCCGCGTGACCGCGAATAACAATTCCGAGAACGATGCAACGTGGGAGATTCCGGTCTATGCTGAAGGCATACAAGCTCAAGCTGCGGGTGACGCTGAAGTAAGTCTGCCAACTGAATTCTCGCTTGCGCAGAACTTCCCGAATCCGTTCAATCCGTCAACCGAGATTGAGTTCGCACTGCCTGTCGCGTCGAACATCAGACTCACGGTGTATAACGTGCTTGGCGAGCAAACAGCGGTGATTGCCGCCGGAAGCTATCCCGCCGGAACGCATAACGTGACGTTCGATGCATCCACGCTCTCCGCGGGTGTTTACTTCTACCGTCTTGAAGCCGGCGACTTCACCACCATCCGCAAGATGATGCTGCTGAAGTAATCCTCGGCTGATTCCGTTTGCTATAAAGCCCCCGCCAATTCGGCGGGGGCTTGTTGTTTGGTACTCCGCACTTAGTCAGGTGGTGTCAATTGGTTAACTGATAGAATCGCGAATCATCGACTAAACTGCCCGAAGTGCGGTCACTTGCCGCTTATATGGCGAAACATTGCACGTTGTTGACAATCAAATTTTTCTTGAGTACCTTGATTGCGATCCAGACCGAAGCTTCGACTGTTGCCGGGGCGCGTAGTACGGTCAACTCATTACTTGCGAGGAGACCATGAAGACGATTATGACAATAGTCTCATACTTGGCGTGGAGTGGTTTAGTTATGGCACAAGGGGAGCCTGACGAAAATTGCCCCCTGTGCATTACCTGGAAGGACGCTACTTGTTCCGCAATTTTCAATTGCCTCTCAGTTTCAAACTGTGAGAGTGTCACGTTTGGTGTCCCTTGTTCCAAAAACTACAACATCAAGGCATGGACTGAATGCAGTGGGCAGGCGTGCGATCGATGTCAGTCCTGCGTCAATGTTTTCAATGGTGTAACCCAAGTTGGACACTGTCATGTGACAAATTGCGATAGTGGAAGTTGTGACTACTCGTGCACACCTATCTATCTGCAAGTCTGCGTATACTATACCCTCTACGTGTGTAAAGGATACTGCCTCACAAACGGCTCATGCGATGATTGCGGGAGCACCTGTCAGGCTTACGGTGCTGTGTACAATCCCGAAGGCTGCTCTCCGTGACAATTCGAGTCTCATTGACCTTGATCGCGTTTGCCTGGGTTTCGAGCGCGTTAGCAGCCATATTGCGCGTTCCTGAAACCTATCCGACAATACAGTTTGCTCTGGGAAGTCTTCAAGCGCGAGACACGGTGCTCGTAAGTCCGGGCGTGTATCCTGAGCGACTGTTTGCCCCTCCCATCGAATTCTACCTTGTTGGTGAGTATACCGATTCAGCGCAATTACCACGACCAATCATTGACCCCACGAT
>CAZVXJ010000055.1:0-13257 GCA_964631675.1 uncultured Alphaproteobacteria bacterium | reverse complement strand
GCCCATGCAGCATTTATTGCGGCCAGAAAGCGCCGTCAAAAAGTGACCAGTGTCGACAAGGCCAATGTCCTCGATACGTCGAAACTCTGGCGCACCGTCGTGCATGAAGTGGCGGCTGAGTATCCCGATGTGCAATGCGAAGACATGCTCGTCGACAACTGCGCCATGCAATTGGTGCGCGATCCTTCACAATTCGATGTAGTGGTCACCACCAACATGTTCGGCGACATACTTTCGGACGCCGCGGCAGTCTTGCCCGGTTCGCTCGGATTGCTCGCATCGGCGAGTATAAATAAGGAAGGGTTTGGACTTTACGAACCGCCCGGTGGATCCGCCCAGGACATCGCCGGAACGGGCACGGCCAATCCGATTGGACAAATTCTCAGTGTGGCGCTTTTGCTGCGTTTTGCCTTCGGACTCGAAGACGAAGCACGTGCAGTAGAAGACGCCGTAACCTCAGCTTTGAAGGCCGGATTCCGCACACGCGACGTATTCGGCGGACAGAACAACAAAAACGGATCGAACAAGACGACCCTGGCCAACACGAGAGAAATGGCCGATGCGATTTTGTCGCAACTGACCTTTTTTACGCCAGGACCGGTTGCGAAGCAACCTGCTCTGGTCTGAAAAGACTTGCGGCAAATCCCACTGATATCGGAGATCTTACGATGAGCAAAGACAATGATTTCGCAGCAAACAGCGTAGCCTTCTTCGAGGGCAAGTTCGTTCCGCTGGCTCAAGCGAACGTCAACATTATGACGCATTCATTCATGTACGGCACCGGCGTATTTGAAGGCATTCGCGCCTATTGGAACGAAAAGCAACAGCAGCTGCACATCTTTAGATTGCGCGAGCACTTCGAGCGCATGTTCGACAGCATGAAGGTCATGCACCTTCAAACTAACTATTCGGTCGATGACCTCTGCAATATCGTCGTCGAATTGATGCGTCGCAACAACGCCAAGACCGACATGTACATACGTCCGTGTGCTTACAAATCGGGCTTGCGGATTGGACCTGGCCTTGAGAATAACCCCACTGAGATCTGCATAATGACCGTGCCGTTTGGTGACTACTTCGAGTCTCCAGGTCTGAAAGTGCAGGTATCGAGTTGGCGCCGCGTCGAAGACAATGCCATACCGGCCAGGGCGAAGATAATCGGTGCATACGTTAACACCGCTTTAGCGAAGACAGACGCCTACAATGCGGGCTTCGACGACTGCATCGTGCTCTCTGAGAACGGGCATGTCGCAGAGGGTAGTGCCATGAATTTGTTCATGGTAAAGAATGGTCAATTGATCACGCCGGCGAGCACCGAAAACATCCTCGAAGGCATCACTCGTGGTACCATTGTCCAACTGGCCGAATCAGAATTTGCACTAGCGACCCAGTGCAGACAAGTAGACCGAAGCGAGTTGTACACCGCCGACGAGTTATTCTTCTGCGGAACCGGTGCACAAGTCACGCCGATTATTGAAGTCGATAGACGCGCAATCGGAACCGGCACCGTCGGCCCGATAGCTGCAAAAATCCGCGACGCATACATCAAACTCTGCCGCGGAGAAAATCCGAAATATTCGCCCTGGCTCACGCCAGTTTACGCACCCGCCACACAACCCACAGTCATTCATACGGCTCCGCCAGCCGCAGTTGCGTAGTCGTGCCCCCAGCCAGTCGCCCGAAACCCCGAAGGAGAGGAACCATGTTTAACAAAGCCACCCAAGAATCGTATGGCTGTCACCAGTTCGGATCATTTTCCGGAACGACGACACGACGACAATCCTCCCGAGGACGCAACATTTACGGTGACACTTTCAAGAAAAATCCGAACGCACAAATCGTCTCCTTCAAATACGCACACAATGATGTCGAATTCACCTTCGGCTACGACCAGCAAGGTCGCGTAGACGAAATCAACAGCTCTAACGGCTGGAGCTGGACACGCCTCTCCTCAAACGACTTCGACGGCTGGCTGATTCGCAACTACTTCGACCGCTGGCAGGTTCCGGCCTCCGAGTGCGACAACGTGCGCGTCGACGAATACGGCGTACGTGCCACCGGCGCCAATACGGCCAAGATGGAACTGCCTGAGCGCCCGTAGGTAGAAAGTTCAGTTTTTTTCGAAAAAATCTGAATTTTCGAAAAACCGACTTTGTTGGATCAACTATTGCCTTTGACGCAGCTTCCACTCGGGAGCTGCGTTTTTCAATTGCAGCAGTCAGAGCTCACGCGCAGATGACCGCGAGAACCCTCAAGCTGTAATTCCCTCGAAAATAGCACTTCGATTTCGTGCCAGTTATGCACACGCCGATATCCGGTCACGTTGCGGTTGTGCGGGGCATCGAACAGAATTCCCGTTCCGCCGAAATGCTTGAAGTGCCGCGCATTGTCGTCAATGAGATAGTCAGCGCGAATCACGCTCTTGTCGCCGCAAAAAACAAAATTCATCGGCGAAATGAAAGGGAAGTGTTTTAGCAACCATTCGTATTTCGCGTCGAAGGATAGCGGCACTTCCATCGCTGCCGTGGTGATAAAAACCTCGTGCTTTTCGCAGAGTTTGCGAAGCACGTCCTGCGCTCCCGGCATCACATCAAGATCGGCAAAGAAGTCGCGAGTGTGCACCAGACTGTCAGCTTTTTCTCGATGCTGAGCCGGTATTGCTTCTTTGAATCGCAGGCCATGGAAGTGGGCGCGCTCGAGCTGTGCAGAGAAGGTCTCGTTGTACCTGCGGATGTGCTCACCAAGAGCGTCGGCGATGACTTCGTCCATGTCCACGGCAATTCTAAGCATATTCAGCCTCCAAACCGGCAATATCCTGCATAAACCGGTACAATACCAGCATATACCCGAAGATACCCGAGGTCAATAGATGCTTGCCAACGAGCGCAAAAAACAGATACTGATGCGCCTTTCCGCCTCGGGGCAGGTGCTGGCGGCAGAACTGGTCAAAGAATTCGGCGTCTCCGAAGACACCATCAGGCGAGATCTCAAGGAGATGGCCGAAGTCGGGCAGCTTAAAAAGGTACACGGCGGAGCGGTGGCATTAACAACCGTTCCCTACGATTATTCTTCGAGAAAGGTTCTCAACGTCGAAGCGAAATCGGCAATGGCGCAACGCGTTACTGCGCTGATTCGCGACGGCATGGTCATATTCATTGATGGCGGAACGACCTGCGCTCAAATTGCATACCATCTGTCGCCCGCATTGAAAGCCACATTCATCACACATAGTGTTGCCACTGCAATGGCATTGGGACAATTGCCTCAATTGAAAGTCATTGTGCTCGGAGGACAGATAATCTCCGATTTGCTCATCACAAGCGGACCGGAACTGGTATCACAATCGAATCGCTATAAACCTGACTTGAGCGTGATTAGCGCCCACGGCTTAACCATGGAAGATGGTGCCACGGTAGAGAGTTGGGACGATGCGGCAGTTAAATCGACATTCATTAGAAACAGCGCCGAAACAGCGGTGTTAGCAGGGTACGAGAAGATAGGCTTCAGTGCCTCGTACTGCATTGGTGAAATCAAGGACATCGCATACTTGGTTTCGGACGCCGCGGCCGAGCAGTTGGCACCGTTCGTCGAAGCGGGTGTAACCGTTTGGAACGTCAACCCGGTCGACTAATTTCGGACATCGAAAGAATCTGATAGAGTGTGCCAGATGATTCAAGGAGACGCTACATGCCGTGGGAAATTGAGGTAGTTGATGGTTGCGCGATCGTGCGCATGAACACCAACAAGATGAATGTGCAGAACGAGACGTTTTTCGCCGATGTTCACGACGCCTTCGACCGACTCGAAAATGACCTCAACGAGCTGCCTGTAGTTTTAACCGGACACGAGGGAGTCTTCTCGGCTGGGCTTGATTTTATCAACAGCTTCGACATCTTCGCCAGCGGCACGCTAGACAGAATTCGTGACTGGTACCACGCATATCGCGAGACCAACTTGCGCATCTTTCAGTATCCCCGACCAACGGTGGCGGCAATCAACGGACACGCCGTCGCCGGTGGCTTGATCACTGCATTCGACTGCGACTTTCGTGTCGCGGCCCGCCGACCATCTAAATTCGGACTCAATGAAGTACCGATTGGAATCCCGATGCCGGCAGCATATGTCGAGATCATCAAATACGCGGTCGGCAACCACGTCGCTGCCCAAGCAATTCTGCGCGGACAACTCTACGATTTGGAAACGGCCGAGCGCTTAGGATTCTTCCACGAAGTTGTCGAGCCGGATCAGCTTCTCTCCACAGCGATCGGATACGCACACAGCATCACGCCAAACTGCAATACCGCTTATGCCATGGCCAAGAAGGCCTTGAAGGACGGCACAATCAGACAGATTGAAGAGCGCAGCGTTGTTCTCGACGATCTATGGCCGGAAGGAATGAAAGATCCGGGCAGTCGCAAAGCGCAAGAACTTCAACGCGAAGTGATAATGAGCAAGAAGAAGTAGGATCTTAGGGTTGAGTCTGGCACGATGCAACGGGTCAAGGCAAACCAGTTAATTCTCACCGCTTCTCGCTGTAGCAGGTTTTGCCCGAGTGTAGACAATCGTCGAACCATTCTCGCACTTGAAGCCCCCGGCCACCAGGCCGCTTACGACCTCCGGGTTAGGTTCCGACAGGACAACCTTTGTAATTTGGTCCGGCACGATCAATGGCTCACCAACTCTTTCTACTTGCGCGCAGGCGGGAATAAATTGTGTTAGCGTCAACAATCCGTAGGAGCCTCCAACAAAGAGGCTATCACTACCTGGATTCGGCCCCATAGCGGCAGCAGCTTTCTCTTCAAAGACAGTACATTTAGTCCAAGACCTTTGTACCGTCACCAAAGTGGAACACGACCAGATTCCGCCGCCGACAACAAACAAGCACGACAGCGTGGCGAGCGCACGCACACTCGTTCGGCCGGACATAAGACCGCGACCAACAACATATGCAAGCACCACATAGAAAAAGACAATGGGAGGAACCTGATACCGCATGTACTGCGAACGGATTCCACTTGAGGTCAGATCGGCGCCTAACAATAGCAAAGGAAATCCAACCAGCGTGACACCGAACAACGCCCGCCACTTGTGCGCATTTTTGAGAAAGATCGCCGCTGCGACAGCGACCAGCAGTATCGAAATGAACAAAAGCTTGTTAGATATCGGCGATGACACATCAACCAGAAGATGGCCCCAATTTACTGCAAAACCGCGCACGAGATCGTGCGCCGAGGTCGGTCGATTAAGCCAGGAGGTCAGTGCGTTTCGCCTTAACAGAACATCGCTGGCAAAGAGTGTCCAGCAAGCGCACAAAATTAGCGCCGGCAGAGAAGCAAGCAAATAGCGCTTGAGGTTCATTTTCTCTTTCAGCAAGGAAACCGCAATCAAGACTACGTAAAGCAATGACGCATAGTGCGTCAGCAGATTGAGACCCTGCGCAGCAGCGAACCAGTTCCAATCGGCTGGCGACTGCTTGCGCATCGCTCTCAACAAAAGGACGGTGGAGAGAATAGTCGTACACGCCCAGAAGCTGTACTCCCTCGCCTCTCGTGCATATGCGAAGAAGAAGGGTGAGACGGCAATGAAGACCACTGCCAACGCTGGAATCAGAACTCCACCGAAAGCCTCGGTACAGAGCCAGGCAATTAACGGCAGTTGCACTATCGACATCAGAGCAGCGAGTGTTCGAAGGGTCACGTATGTGTTCCCGAAGTACAAAACCCAGAGTCCTGCAAGAAAGTAAAAGGCAGGCACGTGATCGCACAGCTCTTTGATGTTTTTAAGGCTTTGATATGGCGAATAGCCGCTCTTCTCCCTCAAGAAAGCGCTGAGTTGGTCTGAGCGAATCATTCGCGCGGCAAAGTCGCGAAACTCAGATGTTGGACGCGGACAACTCGATACGATTGTAGTCGCTTCATCGCCCCAGAAATAGGCGCGCCCTATATTCACGAATCGAAGCACAGACATAGATAGAGCAATGGCCACTACAACAACGATCAAGATTCGCCGTCCGGGCTTCCGGGCGGAATTGCTGCCGGTATCTGGCGGCAGCGCTTGTGCTTCTGTTTCTGCTACTGGCACGCAATGAACCTGTTGAATGCATGTACATTACAGGGATCAGCGGTCCTTAGACTGAAGCGCGCTTAAGTTAACCGCCCCGCCAGTCAGCGGAACTCAAACAGTCAAATTCACCGAAGTAGATTGCCAGTGTCGCTGCACATATTGTCCACATCTTTTGTGCATACTGAAGAAAACTATCTGGGAGGTGCAGAGGATGAACCGACCTGGTTGCGAATGGCAGGGACATTGGCGTCTGTTGCGGGCTGCAGTGGCGATGGCGCTCATCTGGATAACGCAAACATTGCCGGTGTACGCTCACGGATGCTCACACTCGTGCGGACACTCCTTTTCTCACTCATCGTCGTTTCACTCGTCGTTTTCGCATAGCTCCTTTTCTCACAGTTCCTTTTCACACAGCTCGTTCTCTCATAGCAGTTTCTCCCACAGCTCCTTTCCGCACAGTTCATTCAGCCATAGCTCGTTCACACACAGCTCCAGCTTTCCGCGATTCAATTCGCACACAACAATCACCCCCGGCTTCTTCTCTCACTACTCGACCGTGCACGAACGGGGATCAATAGAGAATCAAGTGATCAATCCAAACTGCTCCGCACCCGGATCTGCAGCGATTGTGACCCAGGAGTGTGCACCGGTTCAGCATTGCGGTCTCCTCGGCCACCTGCACCGATTCTTCGTTGGTCATCACAACGTCGTCGTCGTTCCCCCGGTTCAAGTGCCACCGATTGTGACGCCATCTGTCCCTGCAACGATTATCGTAACCTCGAACCCTCCTCGAAATCACTTCACCGGTATCTATTGCAATCGTACGACCCAGCTAGTATTGCCGCCCATCATCACATGGCTGCTCCCACCGCCTCCGCCGACCCGATACATAGAGGAGGAGCCGACGGACTCTGCCCAGATGAATGTTCCTGAGGAGAATAATCCTGAGGACAGCATTCCTCAAATGGACAATCCTCAAAGCAACAATCCTGATCAGCTCTCGGAATCCGACCTGGTGCTGGACACAACTCCGAATCAACCAGGGCAGCCTGTTTTTAAAGAGGTAAGTTACCTGCTTCCAAGCGCCGATGGAGTTTTGGCTGTCTACTTCGCCAATGAGAATCCGTCAATCAGCCGCTTCGTGCAAGATCGAAGCAGCTTTCTCGGCCTCGCTCTGAGCCATTTGAGCAATCCGCCCGATCAAAATTAAGGGCCGGCGTATTTCGTCCACTCGGTCCTGGACATGCGGCGCCCCAGCATCATGCCGCTCATAGACCATCTAAGCGCGGCAAGATTGAATCCGCTGTGGAAAGACTTCCAGAGTTCATCCTGCAGATCATCTTCCAAAAGGAATGTCTCCAACGTTCGCATCTCGAAATCGAAGTACGCCTTCGTCCAATCGGTCATATCTTGAAACGCCGTATTGACGTGAATGCAGCAATCGAGCGAATGCGGTTCCGTCCACGTCATCAGCAGCGTCGCCTTGACCAGCCCTGGATTGATGGCGAAAGGATTCCAAAGCAAGCTGCCTCTCTCGCCATGCAATACCGTGTCAGAACTCTCGAGCCAGCTCATTCTCCTATCGGACCAAAACTTCTTTGTCTTCTCGCGCGTAGCTTCATCCCAAGCCGGAAGGGTTATGGTTTTCGTAACTATGTATGGTTTAAACATCCGCGGCCTCAAAGGGTGCTTTCAACCATTCTAGACAAAGATTCAAATTAATGGGAAGGTACCGCGCTGGTCTTACATAGTGGCCGTTTCAGCCGTCAACACGTTTCCGCTGCCGTGAACGGAGGTCGAGAGACGGCCGACGTTGCGATTCTGCTGATCGTAGTAGTTGCTCACCTTGGTGTAATCCTGCGGGCCATTTACGCGCAACACGAATGATTCTCTCTTCACTTTTTGACCAACTCCGTCTCGCCAGTCACCAACGCAGTCCATCTGACCAGTGTTTGTATGCACCGTACAAGAACCATTGAATTCGCCGATCTTCTTGCCGGCTGAGTTCGTGAATCTGTCGTTGATGGTGGCGTGCAATTGCGGATCACTGGTGGGCTTCATGGGTGGCAGCTGCCGCGGTATTGAAATATCCAGCGTCTCGGTCGACATCAAAAAGTCGTCTCTGTTGTAGGTCCTCGCAATGGCTCGGTTCTTCGCAAACTCCAGCCAACCTGCGCGATCCTCCGACGGTTCGGTAACTATGACACGTTGCGAGTCACCCTGCCCTGTGGCGCTGGCTGTGAGCCGCATCATTCCAGCACCCTTGGGCTCCAGTTTGGCAGATGAACGGAAGGTTGAATCCCTTCCTTCATGCAGGAGCCGATCGACGGACGTCTCTTCCGACGCACGCGCGGTCACCAGTGCATTCATTTCGTCTCTGCCAAAAAAGATATCGCCCATAGATGTTCCTCCGATTTTGGTCGGCGGCTAGGCAGGATGATTCTATGCCGCGATCCATTACCGACATGTAACCGTAACTGCCGATGACATGAAAATTGGAGGATTTGCCGCAGCTGCGGCTCACATTGGGGGTTCAGTTCCGGGATATTCTTCGGACTTTACCTCGTCGCCAAACTCGAACATGAGGTCAACAATGAAATACGTGTTTTTCAACAGCGGCGCAAACTGCTTGCGCAATCTTTCATCGGCCATCCAGGGATCACCAGGCGGTCGAATCATCGGCACCTTAAGCTCTTCGCACACAATAATCGCGGCCATGAGATGGCGTAACGAGTATTTGTCCAAAATCTTGTTCTCCTTGTCAGGCTCGCCAAACTGCGAAGTGTCGATCATACTTGAGAACCTCTTCCCTGGGATGCTTGCCAGCAAAGTGTAGACTGGCGACTACAGCCGACACCAAATGCGTTGCTTCTCGACAAAGCAAGAGTTACCTTAAACGATCTGAGAGCAAAAATCCAATCTCGGGCGTCTACTCGCCTGAGTCGGCACGAAGTGCGTCCATGTCCCAGCCGGTGAACGGACCTTTTCGCTTGCTCAACAAATAATCGATTTCCCGCTGAATGCTCTTTCGAATGTCGTGCACGATTTCGCACACTAATTGCTTGTCGACAATATCCTCAGGCTGATGATTTAAGTAAATCGGCTTGCCAATCTTGATCAGAAATTTGATCGGAAGGGGAATGCAAGCCGCCGGCAAAGGCAACCACGGAAATGTCAACGTTAATGGGAAGTAGGGCATGTCCAGAATCTTGGCAAGGACTTTCGACTTTCCGAACATCGGAAAGATCTCGTCCGCGCCGATTAATGTGATCGGAATAATTGGCGATTGAGTGACCATTGCTGCGACGACAAAACCAGGATCAAAGCGACCGAGCTTGTACCTGTCATGACAAAGTTTGCCAGTTCCGGTAGGTCCTTCGGGATAGAAAAAGACCAACTCTTCGTTTTGCAGAAGTTCCTTTGCTACGTTGAACTGTGGTGGCACGCCACCCATGCCTGCTATCAACTTTCCAAACACCGGCAGTTCAAGCAACCAATCCAGCGCCAGAGCTCGCACTCTTCGGGGGCTGGAATGATACTGAAACATGGCTTGATGGAACATAAACGCATCAAGGGGTATTCCACCAGAGTGATTGCCGACAAGAACTGCTCGACCCTCATCGGGAATATTTTCGAGTCCAATGACCTCGACTTCGAAGTAGCCCTCGTACAGAAATCGAATAAACGGCTCAAACTTTGCGAACTGATCGAGGTCGAATCCGTACTCATCAGGTTTGTCTTTGTACCGCGCATAATAGTCAGGTCTGACCCGCTTTACGTCTAGTTCTTGATCGCCAACTACTTTTAAGAAAGGTACGGACTTCTTGCGTTTTTGTTTCATGCGAGTCTATCTGGATACAACGTCCTGCCTCGCCTACCACGACGGGGATTAGACCGTTTTGTTCCGCTGGGCACGGATAGATTGACCATCAGGCTTGGAGCCGCGCCAACTCATCAATAAGGATACTGGGTATATGGTCGTTATCCGCCGCAGGAGGTCGAGATGGCTACAACGCTGACCGTTTTGGAGAAAGCTCCGGGTGACCCCGATCGCACAGAGTTCCAACTGCCGATTATGGGCGACAAATTGACAGTACGAGAGCTCATCAAAACATATCTGACACATCAAGCCGAATGTTCGCGAACCGATGAGAAAAAGAAGAAGTGGACATTTGCCGGACTGTTTTCGCCGCAGACGGACAATCAAGATTGTAAGGATCACCCCAAAGCAGCAGTTCCGCTCAGCTCCAACGAACAGCTCGAGATTGCCTGCAAAGCATTTTCCAGCAATAAGTTTATCTTGTTAATCAACGATCAACAGACGACCGACCTCGAACAAGAAATCGTCGTCACACCCGTCACAAAGGTCACATTCATCAGATTGGTGCCATTGGTGGGAGGCTGACCATGTCGTGGTTCGACAAACTCGGGCAGATGCTTGGCGGAAAGAAAAGCGAGTCGCAACCACAGAAGCCATCACCTGAAACTTCGGAGGCGCCGGCAGCTCCGGCACCGCCAAAGGACACTCGTTCGTCAGCAGAGAAGTTGCTTACGCAACTCACTATCGAATATCTCGCACTGCAACCGCAAACTAAGATAAGCGCATGCGCATCCGTCAAAGATGTCCTTGAATGCGACGCAGCCACCCAGCGTGAGATCATATTACTTGCATGCGACTGGCTTCTGACTGAACGGTACTATGCCAAGCGAGACGCGTTGAAACAAGTGTGCCGAAGCCTCTTTACTCGCGTCCAATTTTCCGAGGACGATCTCTGCATCTTGCTTAAAATGGCGACGAACAACAGATACGTCGGAGATTATCCTTATCCTTCGTTGATTACGCTGTGCGAAAAGTTCTTCGACGAACACGGTCCACAACGTAGTCTCTACGGACCGTTATCAGACTTCGCGAAGATGTTCGACAAACTTTATGGAGCGGAGAGTCGCCGTACAAGCCAGCGCATCAAGCTATTGATCGAGCGAGACAGCAACGAGAAAGTTCCAGCAGGCATCATCAGACCGAACGAGCCGTGGGCTGACTTCGCCCGCGAAGAATTGACAAACATGCCCGAAGAAAAGCGGCAATCATGGTTGACGCTACTTAAGCACGCCACCAAATGCAGTGGTACCAGTCCATCACGCAAGTGGTTGGATAAAATTGAGACATTGATTGATGCTGTAGGTCGCGATGAGTTTGTAGAGACAATGGGCCGGTGGTTTCCACTCGTTCGCAAATTCGGCAAGTCTTCCGACACTCCGATTACAGGTGAAATGGCCGATCCGGCAGAATTGATTTGTCCGGAAAATACCGAGGTGCTAAAGGGCCTCGTGTGGGGATGCAGCCTGCTGGAGAATGAAACTCTACCCGCTTTGTTAGCCGATCTCGCGGAATGTTGTTTCAAGAAAGTCACCTGGCACGGTGCGCGCTGTCCCAAGGTCGCAAACGCCTGCGTTGGCGTTCTATCCACAATGAAAGGTCAAACAGCAATTGCTCAGCTTGGGCGATTGCAGTCTGGGGCAAAGAAGCAGTCTGCCCGAGGTCAGATCGAGAAAGCTCTGCAGAATGCCGCCACCAAGGCAGGAATGACAGTCGAGGATCTGCAAGAGTCGAGCGTTCCCACTTTCGACTTTCAGGAGATCGGGCGCACCAGCACTCAAGTTGGTGACTACACCGCCAATATCATCATCACGGGAGTGAACGATGTCGAGCTAAACTTCGCCACGCCCGAAGGCAAACAGTTAAAAACGATTCCCGCAGCAATTAAGAAGGATCATGCAGACGAGCTGAAGGCTCTCAAACGAAAAGTAACCGACATTGAGAAGCTGCTTCCCTCGATTCGTCACCGCATTGAACACAGCTTGTTGGAACAGCGGCAATGGAATTTCACAGGTTGGAAGGAACGGTATCTGGACCATCCTATTGCCGGTGCCATTGGTCGCCGTTTGATCTGGTCATTCAATGGACGTCCGGGAATCTTCCACGAAGGAAACCTGGTGGACTCTGCAGGCACCAAAGTAGAGATTGATCCAGACGCAACGATGGTCGAACTTTGGCATCCGATCAGCGCAGAAACCGACGCCGTCGCCGCGTGGCGTAAATGGCTCCACGAGCATCAGGTGACACAGCCATTCAAACAGGCTCATCGCGAAATTTATGTACTCACCGACGCAGAAAGAGAAACCGCCACGTACTCCAATCGCTTCGCGGCACACATCATCAGACAGCATCAATTTACAGAGTTGCTCAAGCAACGCGGCTGGCGTTATACACTGCAGGGTCAGTGGGATTCATTCAACACTCCAACCTTGAGTCTGCCGCGATGGAACATGCGAGTAGAGTTCTGGGTTGATGCAGCGAACATTGAACGCACATCGGACATGGGCATTTTTCTATACCTGGCAACCGATCAGGTAAAGTTTATCCGCCCTGAGGGCGTCACAATTCCACTCACGGAAATTCTACCGATTGTCTTCACGGAAGTTATGCGCGACGTCGATCTATTTGTCGGAGTCTGCAGCATCGGCAACGATCCCACATGGCAGGATCACGGTGAGCAACAGACGTTTCAGTATTGGAACAACTTTTCGTTCGGTGACCTCAGTGGCTCGGCAGTATCGCGAAAACAGACTCTGGAAGAGATTGTTCCCTATCTGAAGATCGCTCCACGTTGCTCGTTCACCGACAAATTTCTTGTAGTCAAAGGCGACCTGCGCACCTATAAAATTCATTGCGGCAGCGGCAATATATTGATGGAGCCCAATGACCAATACCTATGCATCGTGCAAGGCCGCGGTGCGTCAGACACTACGGAAAAGGTCTTCCTGCCATTCGAAGGTGACAGCGTACTTTCCATCATACTGAGCAAAGCATTTCTTCTCGCCGACGACAAGAAGATCAAAGACCGTTCGATACTCTCGCAGATCATGGGTGAGCGACGAAACTGATTAAGGCACACGGATTGGATCGTGACCGGTTTACCTTAGCTGCATAAAGTGAAACATCCGAAGATTCCGGATTTGATTTCGCGCATCTTGGGCTTCCGGATTCAATTGCAGGCACTTCTCGAGATCCCGTAACTCCTCTTTAAACATTCCCAATCGATCATACTCCGCGGCTCGCAATGAGTAGACGCTAGAATCTATCCCTGTGTTAAGCGCGGCTGCCACCGAGAGATCTGCTGCAGCTTCATTGTA
>CAZVXJ010000054.1:0-13273 GCA_964631675.1 uncultured Alphaproteobacteria bacterium | reverse complement strand
GTTCCCCGACGAAGTGGCGGAAATCTGGAGCCGAACCGGGACACCTGAGTTGGCAACCGATCCGATGGGGGTGGAACTTACCGATGTATTTATGACATTGCATCCTCGCGAGCATTGGAAAAAAGCGAAGACCCAGGAAGAGCTTGTCGCGTTGATGGACGCTGAACTGTCGGATCTTCCCGGCATGAACATGGTGTTTACACAACCCATCGAGATGCGCTTCAACGAGATGATATCCGGCATCCGCACCGATGTCGGAGTTAAGGTCTTCGGCGACGATATAGAACGGCTCAAGCAGATCGCCGATTCCGTTGGCGCAATCGTTGAACAAACCGAAGGAGCAGCGGACATTAACGTGGAGCAGATTACTGGACAACCACTGCTCAAGCTTGAACTGGATCGCCGCTCACTCGCGCGCTATTCTCTCTCGTCCGAGGATGTACTTATGGCGATTCAGGCCATAGGCGGAACCGTCGTCGGTGAGGTGCGTGAAGGGCAGCGCCTGTTTGAATTGGCCGCCAAGTTTGATCCAAAATACAGCGATACACCCGAGTCCATTGATAATATCATTCTCGCGGCGCCTGACGGCGAAAGCATTCCGCTCTCTCAGGTGGCAAGATTCAATCAGACGGAAGGTCCATCTACGATCACCCGCGAATGGGGTAAACGGCGGATTGTCGTTCAGTGCAATGTGCGGGGACGGGATGTGGCATCCTTTGTCAACGAGGTTCAGTCCCGCATTGACCGTGAAATCAGATTTGAGACGGGCTACTATGTGCGCTTTGGTGGCCAGTTTCAGAATCTCGAGCGCGCGCGCACCCGGCTCATGATTGTCGTCCCGCTGGCACTCCTGCTGATCTTTGGGCTGTTGTACTGGACTTACAAGTCTGCACGCGATGCTCTGCTCATCTTTAGTGGTGTTCCATTAGCGGCTGTGGGAGGAATTTTTGCTCTGCTGGCCCGGGGCATGCCATTTACTATCTCGGCCGGAGTGGGATTTATCGCATTGTCCGGTATTGCGGTGCTGAATGGCCTGGTACTAGTTTCCTCTATCCGTCAGATACAGAGTGAAGGCTCTGCGTTTCTATCTGCGGTCCGACAGAGTGGCGTTCAGAGAATGCGGCCGGTCATCATGACTGCGCTGGTGGCGGCCTTGGGTTTCATTCCAATGGCGCTTTCGACCGGAGTCGGTGCGGAAGTGCAGAGGCCTTTGGCCACGGTGGTCATTGGAGGCATCATAACCTCCACCATGCTGACGCTGGTCGTTCTCCCAGTATTATACGCGAGCTTCGGACGAGCCGGGAGGCTTGCCACGAACTAATCTGAACGTGTGTGGTGTGTGACACCGCCCATTATTCCGCCATAACAGGCCCCGGATCGACACTCGATCCGGGGCCTCTTTTCTCGCCCGAGAGATGTTTGGAGGGCTGGCGATTCAAGCCCGGAGGCGAGAGGCATGCTCAGGTCTCCAGACCATAACAGACCCTCCAGAGGCACTTCATTTTAGTAAAAACAAACTCTTAATCCCTTCACGAGGTTCAAACTATTTATATCAATAGTGCGCAGGTGTTGCACTTTCGTCAATAGTGTTACTATATTACCACTGCTAACATTGCCTATCCAAATGAATGCGTTCGACCTATAGAGTCTCAAACCAAAAGGAAGTCTGAGATGAGAAAATCGCTGATCTATTGTTGTCTCCTGACCGCCTGCCTCGGCTTAGTTATCGGCCAGAGCTTAGCGGCCACGGAGAAAGCCTCGACAGAACCGGCCTACCGGCTTGCCGATGGCACGGTTACGTCGCTTGATGCATTTGCAGAAATGCAAGTCACGACTACAGTGGAAGTAGAGGGCGTTCCGGCCGAAGTGAAGGAGCAATATTATTTGCTTTATGGCCGTGCGGATGCGATGGTTGCCAGCCCAAGCGAAATCGCTGAATTGATGCGACTCGCTCAGAAGTGGTACCTCCCTGTTCCCTACTACCTGACAGATCAGGAAGAAGAACCGTTCCGTGACGGATTGGATGACGGCGGTCCCGACACTGTCGCCAACTGCGCCAGCGCTACGGATATCAATGCTCTCGGTGGTTGTCCGTTTAATGACACTGGCTTCTTCGACGGTGACAACGATTGTTCCGTCATTGCCGCTTCTCCGTATAACGAAAAATTTTACACCTTCGTTGCCCCGACAACTGGGCTATACCAGCTCCGCGCGCGCAGCCTTTCCGGCGGCGTGGCGGCGGTTCGTGTCGTTTCCGGAGGCTGCTGCCTTGGCGCTGTCAATGTCGGATTCAGCTCGGCCTCAATAGCCACGGATTGTCAGCGTCCTGACAGCGCCGGATTTGAGCCGGTAACCGTCGTGGTCTATGTCCGTGCACCGCTGACCGCCGGTGTGCGTTACTGGATTCATGTCGGAACCAGCGCGTCTACGGCAAGCACGGCCGGTTACCAGTTTAACCTCTGGTGTGTGGGATGCCCGCCGCCCGAAGTAGAAGGTCCGTCTCACAATACGTGCGCCACGGCGTCTGCAATCGCCATTGGTGACTCCGTATTTGGTGACTCCGCATTTGTCAGCGCAACGACAGCGTCGGATTGGTATACGTTCACGAAGACCGGATATGATACGATTGAATTCTTTGTGGGTGGTCGTGAGTTCGGACACTGCCTGTCGGGAGTCTATAGTACACAAACCCCTTCGGTCACTGCGATTGACGGCCGGTTTACGGTCTATCGGGACAATGGTTCTTGCCCGGGCGACTCAGTCTTCAATAACGATGATGGTGGTTGTTCGTTCGATGCCAAAGCCCGCACATGTCTTGGACCCGGTAGGTATTACGTTAGGATTTGGAACTACGGCGTTCAAGAATACGTCTTCTCAGTGAAAGATGTCGGTGACTGCCCGGCTCCTATTGATTGCAATACACTTCTTCCGTGCGGTAGCCCGACGGAAATCGAGCCGAACAATACTTGCGCAGATGCCGCGAACTTCATTCGTCTGGACTGCACGGACGGTGTAACTCAAACCGTCTATGGAACAAGCTGCCCGCAGACCGATGTTGATTACTTTTTGATAGGCGCTATCCCCCTCGGCCGTGCCATTGACATCCAACTCTACGATGGTCCCAATTGCGATCAGCCGACAGGTGGATTGGCCATGCGTGGAGCAACCGGAGCGGGTGGTGTTTGCGCTGCCGCGACTGGAACCGCAACGCGTCGCTACCTGATTGGACAAGCTTGCTATCCCACGGCCGGCGGCTACTTTGGTGTGGTTCGAGCCAGTGGAGTTGAGTCTCCGTACAAGATTACGGTGACGTGTGTCAATATCGCACCGGTTTGCCCGGACGTGGTTCTGCCGAAGCAATTCTGCAGCGGACCCTGGGTTGGACCAATCGTAGATGTTGCCACGCGTGAGTATTCCCAGACGGTTGTGCTGGGTGAAGTGATTGACGATCTCAATGTGCGCTTCACGGGCAACCACACCTTTGACGGTGACGTGGACATCGTGCTGATTACTCCGCAATTGGACTCGGTCGCACTTTCGCGTAACCGCGGCAGCAGCGGCGATAACTGGATCGTGACTCTCTTTGATGATGAAGCCGCCACTGCAATCGGCGCCGGTGTGGCTCCGTTCAACGGCAGCTTCCGTCCGGAAGAACTTCTGTCCTTGGTAGACGGTCGCCCGACGGATGGTACATGGACGATTCGCGTGCGTGACGAAATCGGAGGAGACTCCGGATTCGTGCAGTGCTGGTGCCTCGAGTTTACCAGCCATGTGCCGTGCACGCCGACTGTTTCGCATAACTTCTATTCGGGCCGTGACCTGACTCCGCAATCGGCCTGCATAGAAGTCTGTGCGGGTTCCTCGACACTGTTGTCCGTATGCAGCACTGACGGCAGTCCGCTGCTCCCCGACAAGCCGCCGGTCGTCAGTATTGCCCCTGGATGCGATCCCGCACACACGAATTGTGATGTCACCTGCAATGAAGGTGCATCCGATCCGATTGGTCCGATCGATCCGTATACCTGGGGTTACAACGCCGGAAACGGGTGCTGGGAACTCATCTTGCACGGTGTGCAGCCCGGCTGCGTGTGCGTGACCCTCGAAGACTTCTTGGCCGTGGAGCTGACTTCCTTTAGCGCCACTCCCGGCAGCAATTCGGTCACGTTGAATTGGGTCACTGCTTCCGAAGTCTCGAACGACCGCTTTGAAATCGAGCGTGACGGTCAGTATGTAGGCATGGTGGACGGCATGGGCAGCGACGGGGTTGGTGCCAGCTATAGCTGGACCGACAACAGCGCGGTCAATGGTCGTACCTACGGCTATTCTCTGGTTGCCGTCGATGCGAACGGTTCACGTTCGATGCTGGGTTCGGTCAATGCGACTCCCGAAGCGGGAGCTGCCGTGATCACCGAGTACTCACTGCTTCAGAACTATCCGAATCCGTTCAACCCGGAAACGAGCATTTCGTTCGACATGCCGGAAGCCGGATCGGTGAACCTGAGCGTGTTCAACCTGATGGGCCAGAAAGT
The DNA here is from genome assembly GCA_964631675.1 of uncultured Alphaproteobacteria bacterium. GTDB lineage: Bacteria > Electryoneota > RPQS01 > RPQS01 > RPQS01 > CAZVXJ01. Next base: position 8,744 of record CAZVXJ010000054.1, on the reverse strand, counting down.
CGCCACGCTGGTGAACGGTTCGATGGAATCGGGCCGTCACGTCGTCAGCTTCTCGGCGAACAACATGCCCAGCGGCATCTACCTCTACCGCCTCGATGTCAATGGCTTCTCGGCGCAGAAGAAGATGTTCCTGATGAAGTAATCGCGCAAGCGATTCCTAAGCTAAACAGTCCGGCCCGGTGTGAAAGCACCGGGCCGGATTTTGTTTTGCTGCCGAAGCAGGTCCCCCGACTTACCTTGACAGTATTCTGCTCGCACCACCACAGAGAGTATCACCTTCCGTAGCGCGCGTCGCGACGCGCACCGCTTCCGTCGCCGGGCATGTGAGGAAAGGGTCGCCGTGGGAAGCTTAGCGTTTCCATTTGCTTGCCCGCTTACGCAAGTCCTCCAGCGATTCCCAGTGTTTAACAATTGCCGTGCGCCCAACGTCTGTAAGCTTTGCCGATGTATTCGGTCGCTTGCCCACAAACTTTTTCTCAATCATGATGAGTCCCGCGTCTTCGAGCTTCGAGAGATGACTGGATAGATTTCCTTTCGTCAATCCGGTCAGCCGCTCGAGATACAGAAAGTCCGCGCTCTCGCAGGCGGAGAGTGCCGTGAGAATCGCCAGCCGCGAAGACTCGTGAACGACTTTGTCGAGTGACGCAATGTCCTTGAATGGCTCAGACACTGCGCGCCTCCGCCTTTGGTTTCAGCGTTCGCATCAAAAGGTCATGGTCCAACACACCGGACGCGATCAGGGCAACTGAAATCAGACTCCAGGTGACGACGCCTGTGCGCAGCCACGGCGAGCCTGCGGGAAAATCAACGAGCGCAAGGCAGACATTGGTCGCGGAGATTGCGATTGCGATCCAAACATAGTACGTTCGATACGGTCGCCCCAGAAACCAATATACCGCAAGAAACCACAATGCGAACGCGAACGGCGAGAGCATCGGCCGCACTTCGAGTATGTCATCCAACAGCCGCGCCGAGATTAGTACGGCGGTGAAGATGAAGTTCGTGTTCGCGGCTCTTTTCGCGCCCTCACCGCCAACCACACTTCCTAGTACTTTTTCGTAGTAGTGAGCGACACCAAAGAAGAGTGCCACGCCAACCGGCAGAATCAGCGAAAGCAACATGACCGTGCTAATCACTCCCGCGTCCTCTGCAGCGACCGCAAAACAGATCACGCCCCACAGGACCCAGCGGAGTCCTTGCAAATCCTGGTAGTGTGCGGTCACGAAACGGATTTGATTCAAGTTCTGCATTTCAATTCCCTTTCACAGATTAGTTTGTATTGCAGACTTGTCTGTAATGTATGCATCAGAGGCCCCTTTGTCAAGAGGCCCCTGCCGTGGTCGTCTATATAAGAAGCTAATAAATATCAATAGATTGGTCTTTCACACGCGTCAGATTGAGGAGCCTCAGGAGGCATGCCTCTCAATCAATAACCGGGTCAGGATGCCCCTATTTCATCAGGAACATTTTCCGGGTTTGGGTGAACCCTCCGGCCTTAAAGCGACAAAAATAGACGCCCGAAGGCAGAGTGCTCGCGTCAAAACGTGACACATAAACTCCGGCGAAGCGAACTTCATCGACAAGTCGGGCAACTTCTCTTCCGGACAAGTCCACGACACGCAGTGAAACCATGCCGGCCTCGGGAATTTCAATCTGAATTTCAGTTGTGGGATTAAATGGATTGGGAAAATTCTGATGCAACAAGAATGCACTGGGCACTTCAGAGAAAGTCTCGCGCAACGAGTTGGGATTGCCTTCTTCGAGTGTCACGATTTGTCGAATACCCACTTGCAAAAAAACCTGCCGCTCCCCCGATGGCCACTCGATGATCAGAGAATCTAACTCTGTGGCGTTACCCAGACCAAAATGCTGGATTTGCGAATTGTGCGAGTTGAATCCGTTTTGAGCCGATACTTCGCGAAACTGACAGCGCATCGCACCGCTGATGTTCGCCCACGCCCAAAGTTTCGCACCAATAGCCGAGCGGTTGGATGCGGTTCCGATTGGTCGAATATCAATCCAACCGTTTCCCGTCGTGAGATCATTTCGAAACAGCCGTTTCGCCGTCCCCACTCCATTAACAAACAAGTCCAGATCGCCGTCGTTGTCGTAATCTCCCGCTGTCGCTCCGCGATGACTGCCTGTGAGAGTCGCCGCATTCGTGCGCGCCGCAAACGTGCCGCTGCCGTTGTTCTCATAGTAGCGCGCGGCCTCGCCGTCGTTGGTCACATAGCAATCCAAATCGCCGTCATTGTCGAAGTCGGCCCACGTGCTGCCAAGTGATGTTCCCGCATCTCCGATGATGGGTCCCGCGCCAAGCCGATCATACTCCCCGTCCACATTGAAATAAAATTCGTTCGATAGTCCACCCGGAATTGCACCGCCCCAATTCGTAATGTACAAGTCCAAGTCGCGGTCGTTGTCGGCGTCAATCCAGTTGTAAACCTGCCCGTCGCGCAGCGTCGATGCGATTTCTCCCGTCGTGATGCGAATTAGATTCGCGGTACCGCTCTGGGCAAAGTCATTCCGGAATATAAAATCTTCTCCCGGCTGAGTTCCGGCCGGACCGCAGCCAATGAAAAAGTCCACGTCTCCGTCCAAATCGAAGTCCGACCACGTCCCCACCGTGTAAGGAGCAAGCTCGAAAGTTACATCACTGCCGGTCACGCGCGTAAAAGTATAACTCGGCGGTCCGTCGTTGTGGAACATATGATTGTACTGCGACACGCCCATGAATCCCGCCGGATGCACGAGAATAATATCCACGTTGCCGTCATTGTCCCAATCGGCGAAAGCTCCTGTCCACGCGCGGTTCGTCGCCAGCGCGTCATAGCCGATGTCGCCTTCGGTGATTATAGTGAAAGTATCATTTCCATCGTTGCGGTAGAGAATACTCGGTGTTCCGCACAGCATCACATCGTAGTCTCCGTCATTGTCGAAGTCTGCCCAAGAGCAGCCGTTTCCCAGTCCCGACACACCTCCGAACGCACTCTCTATGTGCACAAAAACACCGCCTCCATCATTGCGATAGAGGCGGTTTCTATTGGCAAACAAATCCTGATCACCGTCATTGTCATAATCCACCCATGCACAGCCGGTGTAAGCATTGTCCCCGGCCTGTGTCACTACCGGATTGTTGATGTCCGTGATGCGCACGAAGTTCTGCCCCAGACATTCAAGGCAAAAAATTGCAAATACTGTCGCGCAAACTATGGCGCGAATTCTGACTAGCGGCAGCATGCCCATGACGTCCTCCTTCAAAGTTTTCAAATCAGAGTTTGCAATCAATACACTCAGCGCCGCCGCGTCAGGCGACCGTCACCTTCTTCTCCATGCGCTTGCGCTCCTCGGCGTTCAAATACATCTTGCGCAAGCGAATATTCGCCGGTGTAATCTCCACCAGTTCATCCTCATTGATGAAGCTGATCGCGTCTTCCAAAGACATCAAGCGCGGCGGAGCAATTTGATAGGCGTCGTCACTGCCCGAGGCGCGCATGTTCGTGAGTTTTTTCTCGCGCACGATATTCACCGCCATATCAGAGTCGCGCGAATTCTCTCCCACAATCATGCCTTCATAGACATGCACACCGGGGCTGACAAACAGATCTCCGCGATCCTGCAGCGCATTCAGCGCATAGCCCGTCACCTTGCCTTCGCGATCGGCAACCAAAACTCCCGTCGGCCGATGACTGACTTCTCCCTCCAGTGGTTTGTAGCCCAGTGAAGTGCCGTTCATAATCACCGTGCCACGCGTACTCGTGAGCAAGATCGGCCTTACGCCAATCAGCCCGCGCATCGGAATCTCGAAAGTCATGCGCACCCAGCCGGTCTGATGATTCGACATGCGCGTCATGCGGCCTTTGCGCATACCGAGCGTCCCCGTCACCACACCCACAAACTCTTCGGGCACATCCACGAGCAGGCTTTCCCACGGCTCCAGAATCTGCCCGGCTTCCCGCTTGAACAACACGCGCGGCTTGCCGACACATAACTCAAAGTTCTCCCGGCGCATCATCTCTATCAGAATCGCCATCTGCAATTCACCGCGGCCGTACACGCGAAACACGTCGGCCGTGTCCCCGTCTTCCACGCGCAAAGCGGGATTACCGCGCAGTTCTTTATAGAGCCGGTCGCGAATCTGCCTCGATGTGACGAACTTCCCTTCCTTTCCGGAGAACGGGGAAGTATTCACGCCAAAGGTCATTTCCAGTGTGGGCTCGTCTATCTTTAGCGGCGGCATCGGCTGCGGATCGTCAATCGCAGCGACCGTGTCACCGATGAACAGCTCCTCAATGCCTGCAAGTGCGACAATTTCTCCGGCGCTTGCCTCCTGTATCGGCACACGGTTCAATCCTTCGAAACCATAGAGCTGCGTGATCTTGACGGGCTTCTGTTCACCCGTCCACTTCACGTGCATTGATTGATCTCCAACTTTGATGATCCCGTTGGTGATTCGTCCAATACCTATTCGACCAACATAGTCGTTGTAATCAAGCGTGGTAATCTGCAACTGCAAACCGTGATCGGGATCGTGAGATGGCGGAGGAACCTTCTCAAAGATTAAGTCAAACAGTACGCGCAAATCCTGTCCCGGTTGCTTCAAATCAAGCGTCGCCGTTCCCGCGCGCGCGTTCGTATACACCACAGGAAAATGACACTGCTCTTCCGAGGCATCCAAATCGAGAAACAGCTCCAGCACTTCGTCCAGTACTTCATCAATTCGCGCGTCCGGGCGGTCAATTTTGTTGATAACCACGATGGGAGAAAGGCCGTTTTCTAACGCATTCGATAGTACGTATCTGGTTTGCGGCAGCGGACCTTCACTTGCGTCCACAAGCAACAAACAACCATCCACCATTTTCAGAATTCGCTGCACCTGTCCACCAAAATCTGCGTGCCCCGGTGTATCCAGAATGTTTATCAACTTGTCCTGCCAACGCACGGCCGTGTTCTTGGAGAGGATGGTTATCCCCTTTTCACGCTCCAAATCGAGCTTGTCCAGCACCCGCTCTTGAACCTGCTGGTTCTCCCGGAAAATACCGGCCTGCTTGAGCATACCGTCAACGAGCGTCGTTTTTCCGTGGTCTACGTGTGCAATAATGGCGATGTTGCGAATGCCGTTTCGGAACTTCATAAAATACAATATCCTAAAGTTTTTCCTTCATCTAAGAATATACGGCTTTCCATCATTATCCACAACCGCCTCCAGCGGCTCGTTTGACTCTCAGCCGAAGGTTTGTTATTATTACGGTTTACACTGAACTTGCAAGCTGCTTTACTACCGAATGACCCCCACCTTCCTCGATTCTCTCCCCGAACAACCCTCACTCGTTGCCAGAGTTGATCAGCATTCCGTGGCACAGCCGGAGTATCTCTTTTCCAGCGATGATGTCGCTTTTCTGCTTCGTGATCGGGGTACGAATGAGATCTGGATTACACGCGGTATTGCCGAGAGGTTTCGCACGATTGAAAGTGCGCGCCGGCGAATAGCAGATCTTACACAATCGAGCGATCTTGATTTCCTTCGCGCCTACGGCTGTGTGGCCTTTGACCCTGCACGCGCGGCCGACGAAATCTGGAGTAAAGTTCCGCGGTTTGATGTGGTGCTCCCGGCCGTCACGTGGCACTGGAAGAACGGTTTAGTTCGGCGGATCGTACTCGGCGATGACAGTCCATTTCTGCGTGCCCTGCCAGTGGACACCGAGAAACTTCCCTCGATTGAATTTCAGGAGGAAAGGCCGGCATTCGGACATGACGGGTTTCGCGGTGCCGTGAAAAGACTGTCGGGCGAGTTTCTGCGCGAAAAACTGCACAAGGCGGTGCTTTGCGAGCGAGTGTCACTCAATTTTGCAGAGGACGTCTCGGTTCACAGTGCGCTGCGCCGACTGCTCGAGCGCGCTCCGGATTCGACGGTCTTCGCCTGTTCATTTCCGGGACGTGGAGTATTTCTTGGTGCATCTCCAGAAACACTGTTCCGGACTCACCATGAAACTGTGGAAGTGGAGAGTCTGGCGGGAACCAGGCCGCGTGGGAAAAGCGTCGAAGAGGACGATAGACTCTCGCACGAATTGGAACATTCCCGAAAAGAACAGCGAGAGCAGGCCCTTGTCACCGAGTTTGTCATGCGCGCGCTTAAGGGCGTATGCACCGATCTAAAAGCCGATGCCACTACCGTTAGGAGATTGCCCAACGTCCAGCACTTGCACACCCGTGTGAGCGGAACGGTGAAACCCGATTCCACGCTCGATCAATTACTGGACAGCCTTCACCCCACTCCCGCAGTTTGCGGATCACCGGTGGACGAAGCACGGGAGCAGATTCGTCAACTCGAACCCTTTGACCGCGGACTCTACTCGGGAGCGGTTGGTTGGATAGCGCGAAATGAAGCCAATTGGTCCGTGGGGATTCGTGCGGCTATGATTCAAGGAAGCACGGCACATCTGTATGCCGGTGCGGGGATCATTCCGGGATCGGACCCTGATCAGGAGTATGAAGAGTGCCGTTGGAAGATGTCGCTCATGCGTGATGTGCTTACCGCAAGTTGAGGCCCACACGGCACAATCTGCGTGATGAAAAATCCCTTGTGAGAATTGAGCTTCTCTCCTCCTAACTCCAACTACCTTCACGCAGGTATCATTCTTAAGACCCTCGCAGCCTTCGGCTGTAAGCGAGTGGTTATCTCTCCGGGGTCGCGGTCTACGCCGCTTGCGCATACCGCAATTGCACTTGGCTGCTTCGAGACCTATGTGATTCACGACGAGCGAAGTGCGGGTTTTTTCGCGTTGGGGCTCTCGAAGGCCGACAAGATTCCGGCGATTCTGATTTGCACTTCCGGTACAGCCACCGCGAATTACTTTCCAGCGGTGGTCGAGGCCTCTCAAAGCGCACGTGCACTGGTTCTGCTGACGGCAGACCGCCCCTTGCGGCTCCGAAATTCCGGAGCCCCGCAGACGATCGATCAATCCAGACTCTATGGCCGGTACGCATCACGCTTCATCGACTCTGCTCCCGATCTTTCGATGCACCCTGACCTTGGAGCGGTGGTGAACGATGTCGCTCTCGCCGTTTCGAGAAGCTGGCCGGATACCAATGGACCTGTTCATATCAATGTTCCGCTCGACGAACCGCTTGCCCCTGTTGCGATACGATCTGCGGAAATGGCCGGGCTTTGGTTCGCCGCCGAAGAGATTATTGATGAGATTGTCGGACATGTTCAGCTGACTTCCAATGTCTGGGACAGTCAATTTGTCTTCCCGAAGAAGTTTGCCGAAGTTTCCACCGAACACTTTGTAAACAGTCAAAGCGGCCTGATTGTCGCCGGACCCGATGCGGCGTTGACCCGGGATGATCGCGATGCAATACATCAACTGGCCCGCAAACTTGGGTGGCCGGTCTTTGCCGATGTGTTGTCGGGACTTCGCGATTCCGGCGAGCCGGTGATTCCCTACTACGATATGATTCTGAGAAAGCCGGAGTTCGCCGCTCTGTCACCGGATGTGGTTGTGGCGTTTGGCGCACATCCGACGTCCCGCGCCTTGAACGAGTATCTCGATACTCATCGATTTGCGGTCACGATTCGCATTCAGCCGCATCGGCAACCATGGGACCCGTCGCGCCGGGCTACTCTTGAGCTATGTCACCCAATCGCTTTCTATTGTAACGCGATTAGTGCCAAAATCAGCGCCTCGAGAGATTCACTGCTATTGGAACCTTTTCTGCGCGCGTCGGGTGCCGTGAGATCTGCATTGACCTGCATCGACGCCGAATTGTGGAATGATGCCGAGCTTGTTTTCGTGAATGAAGCCATTAGAGCGCTGCCCGCCAATGCGAATCTCGTGCTCGCGGGCAGCATGTCGGTCAGATATGCGGATATTTTCGGTGCGCACGAAGGCAGGCAGCTTAAAGTCTTTGGTATGCGCGGAGCTAACGGGATTGACGGTACCATCGCCCACGCCGCAGGGATCGCTGCGGCATCGACCGAACCGACGCTATTGGTTTGTGGTGACCTCGCATTGCTGCACGACTTGAATAGCCTCGCGCCGGTAGCGTACTTCGCGAAGAATCTGACTATCCTGCTGATCGACAATAACGGTGGAGGGATTTTTCATTTTCTGCCGGTGCGTGAACTCGAACCACATTTTGATACGATTCACGCCACACCGCATGACTTGAATCTCGCTGCCGCCAAGGATTTGTTTGGGCTGGATTGGATAGACATCTCATCTCCCACAAAATTGCGGAATCAGATGTCACACCCCCATGGTCGGGCTCGTGTTTTCCATGTCCGCACAAGTCCCTCGGATAATCTCACGGCTCATTCCCGTCTGATCGAGTTACTTCTGATGAAGATTGTCACATGAATGCCAGTCAATCCACTTACCTGCTGAATGGCAATCGCTGGCATGTGGTGAACTGGGGAGACAAAGGGAAACCACGGCTGATTCTCATTCACGGCTTTGCAGGCTCCTCGAAGACTTGGGATCTCTGCGCGCCGGCGCTGCAGAAGCATTTTCAGTTGACGCTTGTTGATTTACCCGGCCATGGACTGACGAGCACACCAACGAAACCCATGAGTTTTGTTGAACTCACCCGCGAGCTCCATACCATCTTCCACAAGCAGTATAGTGAGACATTCTTCCTGGCCGGATACAGCATGGGCGGACGCATTGCACTGCATTATGCGCTGGCGTTTCCCGAGACGGTGCGCGCGCTGGCGTTGATTGGTGCATCTCCCGGTATCGAAG
>CAZVXJ010000053.1:0-13421 GCA_964631675.1 uncultured Alphaproteobacteria bacterium | reverse complement strand
AGACAGAATAATCGATCGTGCGGCCATCTAATCTGGGCGGCGTGCCGGTTTTCAGGCGGCCCAGAATGAAATCTCGTCGCTGCAAATTCTCTGATAACAAGAGCGAAGGGCCTTCGCCGATGCGTCCGGCGGGGATCTGAATATCGCCCATATGAATCAAGCCGTTCAGAAAGGTGCCGGGACACAGTACGGCTGCGCGGCACTCGATTTTGAGTCCGGTTTCACATGTCACTGCATGTAGCCGCCCGCCGCGCGTCTCGAAATCAATCACGGTATTTTGCTTAAGATCAAGATTCCGTTGATTTTCGAGCACCTTTCGCATTTCCCGAGCATACATCATGCGGTCGCACTGCGCGCGCGGGGACCACATGGCAGGGCCTTTGGAGCGATTCAGCATACGGAATTGCACCGTAGCAAGGTCGGCCACACGGGCCATATCGCCGCCGAGCGCATCAATCTCTTTCACGAGTTGTCCCTTTGCGAGACCTCCAACTGCCGGATTACACGACATTTGTCCGATGGTTTGCAAGTTCATGGTGACCATGCAAGTCTTCATGCCCATGCGCGCCGCCGCCAAAGCCGCCTCGCAGCCCGCGTGCCCCCCGCCGATAACGACGATGTCGTAGGTTGGTTTCATAAGTTTGGGATTAAGTTATCCGTAGTGCCGCACGCGTGCGCTCTTAAATATTTCGTGTTAGGGCAAGACGATCTCGAAACGCCGTTTCAAATTTGATCATCATTTCTATCATCTCTTCGTGCAATCTGGGCCACCGGTCTCTCTGATTCAATCCAGTTGCGAATTTGTGACGAATTCGGGTCGCCCGTTTCTCAGGTAGGCGATCCCAAACAAGTGGATTACCGATTTCTTGCTCGATTACCATTCGCTGTGCGAAGAAGGCATCGAAAAGTTTTTTGTTCTTTGTGCCCGTCTCGGTGTCTAGATCAACATACAACTCGACAGCAGCCCAGTCTTTCCGGACCACATAGTTAAACTTGACACCCGATATTCCTGCTCCCGTCGAAATCCAGTCGCTGTGCGACGGCGATGTGGAAGAAAAGAGCGCTGTTCTTTGGGGTTTGCTCAGGTTCAGAAGCGCCGTCCAAAAATCCAACTGATCGTGCTGACGAGCTGCCCACTCTTTCTTGCTCTTGCCAATCTCCTTTGTTTGAGTGTCCGGCGCGGTTAGAACAGTAAACAACGGTGCCAGGGGCGAATCACCGATTTTTACCGCCTCCACCTTTACCAGATAAACCGCGATGGTCGCAGGGGTTGATTCGTTTAGCCACTCAATTACTTTTTGATGTTCCTGTCGTGGCTCTGTGGTGATCCAGATTGCTGAGCGGGCTTCCATGTTCACAAGGTAAGTCAGCAGCTTACCAAGATGATCGTGGTTGGTCTGTTCAAGTTGGTTCTCGATGATGACTGGACGACCATCTGAATCTTCGCAGAGTAGGTCCAACTTGAAGTCGCCCACCGCTTGCTCCCGCTGGACGACATTCAGCGCTCCCATGCCGATCCGGACTTGAAGGGCTTCGATATTAGCTTCAAGCCATCTTGTGAACCCATGAGGCTCAGATTTGAATGCGTCTCGAATCGGGACAGTTTCGAGGCGTGATACCGGTTTGTTCATTGAAAGATTCTGTTACTTTTGTTTCAACGCACGTTAGCAGTGGGATGGAACAAATAGCGCACGCAGTGCGGCACTACGGGTTTGGATTCTCGCGATCTTTGGTCCAGTTCAGGGGATTGTTGCGGATGTATTCGCGGAGTGCGTTTAGGTTTGGGTTGGCGCGAACAATGTGATCATGAAATCTTGGCTGCCAGACGGCAAGTTGCGGGTCTCCGGTAAGCTCACGAATGCGCCGCGTGCATGCCGCCTTGAAGCCTGCGATCATTGAACTAATTGATGCCGGAACGCGATCATGTGATGTTCGTAGTGCCGCACTGCGTGCGCTCTTCTCTTCTTGTGTTTTCGTTGGCGCACACAGTGCGGCACTACAATTGTCGATAAACACAATTCCATGAAAATGATTTGGCATGACCACGAATTCATCCAGCGCAATCATGGGTCGCATGACTGCGCTGCGCAACCATTCTTCTCGAACGATTTCCCCGATTGGACTCAATCGCATCTCGCTTTCGATGACAGATCCGAAGATGAGCTGGCGATTGTGTGTCACAATGGTAAGCGAATAGGCGCCTGATTCGTCGTAGTCAACGCGTTGGAGGCGGATTGTTTTGAAGGTTTTGCGATTTGATTCAGCGTTCATTTCGCATTACGTCTTGTTTTGAGCGCTGATTTGGGCTTTGGCGCACGCAGTGCGGCACTACGGGCCACGGCAATTGCCTTCATCGCCCATTGCTTGAGCTGATCGTCGTCTTCCAGAACATCCTCCGGGACGGGAAAGTAGGGCATGGCGCTCTTTTCCGGTTTTGAGGGATCGTAGACCCACTGCGTCAAGCCGCGCGAGGTGTAATCGGCGCGGTTCGTGTCGTCCACCTTAAAATAAAGCTGGTCGTCGTCAATCACCGCGAACATCGGCGGCTTTTCGACTCCCGCCGCTGGGCAATACACACCCGCGCCGCCGAACATCCTGCGGATGTTTAGCTTGCCCAGAATAGTAAGGCGGTCGCGGATGTACTCGAGATAGGAATCGGAAAGAGGCATAGAAGAAAATGCTGAGACGCTGAAAAAAGCAGAAAGAAAAGATCAGACCGACTTTTGGTACTTACGACTCTTGTTGGCTATCGTCACAAAAATGGCGCAAAGCTCGTCTATTTCCTTAAACAATAGTCGAAGCTGAGTTTGCCTAACGATTTCAAGCTGCACCAATAACTCAAGCCAGTATTGTCTTTCACCCAGCTCTTGTATGGCACCGTCAAGCTTGTTACAAAAATCTGCGAGCGAACGAGCGCGATTTGCCTCCGCAATATGAGCACCCACGGAGGTTCCTGACCGTAGGAGCTGTTTACCTATCACCTGGGCTTCGGGAGATTTGGGCAGTTTCGCATAAAGTTTAACAATCCGAACCGCGAAGTCTTTCACGCGGGCCATCAAATTATGGCTTTCGCCGGTAGCAAATCTCATTTCAGCGTCTCAGTGTCTCGGCGTTTCAGCGTCTTTCCTACTCATTTCACATTCGTGGGGGCTGCCGGAATACTCTGAACGTAAGCCCATAGCGCGTGAATCTCGTCGTCGGTCATCCCTTTTGACCAGCGATAGGGCATGATTTCATTGAGTTTGTTGCCGCCGGGACGGATGCCGTCACGCAGCGCGTTAAAGAAATCCTGTTCTGTGTAGGTGGCAATTGCGCCGCCCTTTGTGATGTTCGCCGCGAGCGGCCAGTCCGGCGGAGCTCCTGGAATCGGTCCTCCGGCCATGTTTTCATGATGGCAGCCCACGCAGGTAATGTGCGCCAGATGTTCGCCATACTCTTTTGTCGGACCATACGCTGGAGTCGCCGGACGCACCGCCGTGTGATTGATCAATTCGGGTATGAACGGCGGCATGATGCCACCCAGGAAAAGCATCTTGCCCACTGGCCCCATTTTGACTTTCGGCATTTCACGATCTACCGGTGGGACCGATTTTACATACGCGAAAATCGCCGCCAAGTCTTCGTTGCTGAACCGCCAGTAGTCTTGCGATGACATAATGTAAACACCCGTGCCGTCGTGCTTGATGCCGTGCCGAACGACCTTGTCGAACGCCTTAACATCCTGATAGTGCTCACCTTTGCCACCCTTGCCGGTGGTAATGTTCGGGCCAGCCAGCGTGCCGATGGCTGCATCGTCAAGAACGATGTTACCGCCCAAATCCTGGCCGTGACACTCGACACACATAGCAATGTGGAACACCAGGTGCTTTCCTCGGGCTACGGTCGCGCTGTCCTCTGGAACGTAAACCGCTTTGATTGCTCCGATGTCGTAGACTTTCGATTGCGCCGAGCTGAACTTCAGCGATGCATAGCCGAACACGGCCAGAATGAGAACAACGATCGCTCCGAGTACGATGCCAAGCCATTTGAAAAAGGTTTTCATGGGATATTCCTTATTTCGTGTTCAAAGGCGCAGCGGGAACGGTTTGCATAAAGGCCCAGATGGCGTGGATTTCCTCGTCGGTCATGCCTTTGGTCAAGCGATAGGGCATGACCGTGTCGATTTTCGCGCCGCCTGGTCGAATGCCCTCGCGTAGGGCATTGACAAAATCCTGTTCTGTATAGTTCGCGAGAGCCCCGCCTTTGGTAATGTTCGAGGCGATCGGCCACTCCGGTGGTGCGCCGGGAATCGGCCCTCCCGCGAGATTCTCATGATGACAGTCCGTGCAGACCATTGTCGCGAGATGCTTGCCGTATTCCATCGTAGGCCCGGGCGGCGGCGGTGTGGGCCGAACGGCCGTGTGATTGATCATTTCGGGGGCAAATGGAGGTAAAATTCCACCCATGAACAGCATTTTTCCAATCGGGCCGAACGAAAGCGGTGGAATTTCTCTGTCTACCGGAGGAATCGTCTTGTACCAGGCGAAGATCGCGGCCACGTCTTCGTTGCTGAGCCGCCAGTAATTTTGCGACGGCATCATCCAGACGCCGGTGCCATCGTGCCGGATCCCGTGGCGAACCACCTTATCAAAAGCCTTGATATCCTGATAGTCTTTGCCTTTTCCACCTTTACCTGTCGTGACGTTGGACGAACTGAATATACCAATCCCGCCTGGATCGTTGACCAGGACTTCACCTCCCATGTCCATCCCGTGGCAGCCAACGCACATGGCGATCGCCGTGGCAAGATGTCTGCCCCGCTCGACGGTCGCGCTGTCTTCGGGGACATAGATGGCCTTGAGGGCTCCGATGTCGTAGGTTTTCTCCAGCGCCGAATTGGCTTTGTGGCCGGCGTACAGGAAAATCAACAGGATGATGACGACGATGCTGCCGAGCACGATGCCGAGCCATTTGAAAAAGGTTTTCATGGGATTTTCTCCTTTGTAAGGTTCTGAGTTGAGTGCTAGCGCTTCTCCAACAACTCTTCCAATTGGAACTTGTGTCGAATTGGGTGCATGACCGCGTGTTCGAGCATGGAATCCACGGAATAAATCATGTCGTGAAAAGTGGGATAGCCGTCGCAGGATTTTTTTTCGGAGATGCGCGCAAGCGGTGGGCGCCATTTTTCGAGCACGTGGTTGATGTAGCGGTCCGCTTCGGCTTCGATCTGCTGGGCTTCGGGCACGTAGACAATGCCCGGATCTGGCAGCTTCAACCAATTGCACATGCCCTGCATGTAGAATTTCGGCACTCCGAGGATATGCCGCAGCAGCTCTTCCATGCTTTCGTAGGCCTTGCGCGAGGCGGGCGAAGGCAGCACAACCCCTGCAGCTTTGGCTATTCGCCAGGTGGCGAGGGCTCCGCGCAGGTATTTTTCATGCAGGAGAATCAACGCGCGATTGCCGCGATATTTATAGTCTGTCAGCTCTTTTTTCGTGGCCGCGCCCATCAACTCTTCAAGCTGAAAGATATGCCGGATGGGGTGTACGACCGCATGTTCGAGCATCGAATCCACGCAGTAATCCATCCCCCAGCGGGATTTGTGCATCACATAAAATTTTGATTCTTCGGTGTTTGCTAGTGGCTTGCGCCACTTTTCGAGCACCAAATCCAGAAAGGCCTCGGCTTGTTTGGCCACGACATCCGCTTCCGGAGCGAGTGGAATCCCGGGATCGGGGAGTTCGAGCTTTTCGCACATCCAGGTGATGTACCCCCGCGCGGCTCGAAGCACATGGTGCAGCAGATGGTCGTAAGATGCGTAATCTGTGTCCTTCGTTTTGGGCAGCGGGCTCTTCAGCTTCTTGGCTTTTTTCCAAACCGGCAGAAACGCGCGCAGGTGCTGCTCATGCAGAATGACCATGGCGCGCGCGCCGCGATAGGAGTAGGGAGGTAAAGTGCTCATGGAAAAAGAGATAAAATCCAATAATCTACTCGTCAATGCTCCAGCTTGTGCGCACAGGCACCAGAGAGAGTACAGTGTTTCAGCGGATCCTCTAAAACGTATATCCAAATCGAAAATGTAGGAGGGGGTCGTTCAGGGCGCTGTCGTGGACGGTGAACTGGATCGGTCCCGCAATCGTCAGCATGCCGAGCGTAATCCCGCAGCCGAACAATTGCTCTTTGGGTTTGATTTCCCAGTCCCACTCCGGACTCACGTTGCCGGCATTGGCCCGGATCACAACAAACTTCTTCGACCACGGCTCCCACTGCATCTGCACATGGGCCATCTGCATGCTCCCGCCGGAAATCTCGCCGCCCCTGAGCCCATAAAAACTATTCACTCCGCCGAGGTAAACGGTCCCCAGCGCTTCCGGCGGCTCACCGTCCCGCCAGGCAGCATCCCCGCCAAATCCAAAAGTCAGCCTATTCTTCAGCGGGACTCGAAACACCGACTGCAGAATGAAGCGCCGGAAGCGAGCATTGAACCCGTATTCCTTCCGCGCCAGATCATATTGCGAAAATAGCTGCACACCCCGGCTCGAGAAGGTCACCCGGTCCTGCGTGTCGAGCCAGCCGACCAGCGTGAATGTGGCTATCATATCGGTTTTTCGCACCGGAATCGAGCGGTCGCGGCTGTTGGAGGTCATCTGCTGGCGGTAACCGGTGACTCCGCCTACGGTCAGAAAGCTCGTCCAGAAAACCGGCCCTGCCAGGAGCTGCACAGCGCTCAAGGTGCTGTTCACCGTAACCGCGCGCGGGTCATCCTTCAGGGTCACTTTCGAGGAAAATCGCCCATGATCCGCTTGCAGCCTCATGGCCAGCCGCGGATTGCGGCCCACCCGGCCAAAGAAGGTTCCAGTATATTGCTGCGCTTCACCGAGTTTTGCGTCGAACAAGAGCATGGTACCGCGCAGCCCCTTGTTGCGGGTTGTCAAATTCACGAGCAGCGCGGCATGGTCTTCCGAGTCGTAGCGGAATCCAACCCGTAACAGACTGGTATTCTTCTCGACAACATTCACCGTGAGCGTGTCGCCCCAATCTCCGTGGTCCAGACAATAGGACACGCGCTCATAAAACGTGGAGTTGTACACGCGGCCGATGGCGCGGCTGAGCTTGCGTTCGCCAACCAGCTTGCCAGGCCGAAGGCTGAGCTGGCCGTGCACGAGGTTCTCGGTCGTACGATGAAGTCCGGTAATCCGGATCTGGTGAATGCGGACCGTATCGGCGAGCACCACCTGCTTGACCTGTTTTGGGCGGTGCCTCAATCCCAGCGAATCCGCCAGCGCGCGCAGCTCGGGAAGCATCTTGCGCGCTGCGGCTTCTCCGCGGGCGATAATCTCCTTTGCCGGTCCGAAATCGAGCAGATTGACGTCGGTCACGTCGGGCCGGATGAGCAAATTACAGCGGGTGCGTTGGGAGGCTGTGGCACTGGCGCCTTGAAAGCTGATACTTTGATCGAGCACGTCCAACAGCGTGCTGACTTTGCTCGCGTCTCGCAGCGGCGAGCTGACGTCCACGCCGATCACGAAGGTCGCTCCAAGATTTCGGGCGTCCTCGGCGGGCAGGTTGCGCACGATGCCGCCGTCAATTAGCGTTCGTCCGTCCCAGTTTACGGAAGTAAAGATGCCGGGTATGGCCATACTGGCGCGAACCGCATCAGCGAGGATACCCGATTGCAAGACAACTGCTTCGCCAGTGAGCAGATCGGTACAAACGCAGGCGAACGGCCTTGGTAGTTCGCGGAAATCGCGGATATGGTGCGCTGGCCAGAACCAACGATGCAGCAGCAAACCGACGTTATGCCCGGCCATCACACCGGACGGCAGACCGGGGGAATAGCCACGAATCGGCAGCGAAATCTGGTAACGCTCGGCGTAGAGCTTCTGCTCGAGATCAATGACGCTGCGTTTGGGCGTGTCATCGAATAGCGGCCGCCAGTCTTCCGCTACCACAAGAGACTCCATTTCAGCGGGCGTGTAACCGCAGGCATAGAGCGCGCCGAAAATACTCCCCACACTCGTTCCCGTCACGACATCTGCTGAAATTCCAGCCTCTTCCAGAACTTTCAGCACACCGATATGAGCCAGACCTTTGGCGCCGCCGCCCGAGAGGGCAACCCCAATGGTCGGACAGGGCTGAGTGTCATCAGCCCATGTACTTTGCAGGCAGACGAGGCAAGCAATCAGGATCAAACGGATCAAAGTTCGTTGAGTTACTTTCCAATACAGAATTTTGAGAAGATGCGGTCCAGAATCTCTTCGCCGATGGTCTCGCCGGTGATTTCACCAAGTGCGTTGATCGCTTCGCGGAGATCGGTTGCCATAAGAGTCGTGTTGGCAAGTTGTGTTCGCGCGGACTCAAGGCTATCAACTGTTCGAGAAAGCGCTTCGGCATGCCGTGCTTCTGTGACTACAATTTCTGTGTTTCCAAGTTCTTCTGCAGACACAGTCGTTCCGATTGCCTCTACCAGGGCCGGAATGCCGGCGCCTGTCCTGGCAGAAATATCGAACTCCGGTAGATCCCGAAACTCTTCGGGCAGGCGCAATTCCGGGTGACGGCCGTTGCGGAGATCGGTCTTGTTTCGGACGAGAATGAGACCCCCTGGCCCCGGGGCAATTGCAAGGGGGTGAAGATAGACCGGATTTGAGTCATCAATCACCATGAGAATAAGGTCAGCGAGTTCGGCGGCTTGGTGTGAACGTTCGATGCCGATGCTCTCGATTTGGCCTTCTGCCTCGCGGATCCCAGCGGTGTCCTGTAAAATTACTTCAATGCCGTTCAGTAGCAGGCGCGCCTCCACGACATCGCGGGTTGTTCCGGGAATGTCACTCACAATCGCCCGCTCTTCACCGACCAATGCATTCAGGAGTGTTGATTTTCCCGCGTTGGGGGCGCCGATGATGGCGACTCTGAGTCCTTCGCGAACGAGTCTGCCGCGCTTGAATGTCTCGAGCAGCCGATGACAGTCCGACTGTACAGAGAGGATCTGTGCTTCGCGGTCGGATCGAGTTTGAAATTCAATGTCCTCTTCCACAAAATCCAGCTCCGCTTCAAGCAAAGCCAATAAATCCAATATCTTTGACCGCATCGCCCGGATCTTGTCCGAAAGCCCCCCTGCAAGCTGCCGGACTGCCGCACGTCCCGCCCGCTCCGTACGTGCG
This sequence comes from uncultured Alphaproteobacteria bacterium, assembly GCA_964631675.1. Taxonomy (GTDB): domain Bacteria; phylum Electryoneota; class RPQS01; order RPQS01; family RPQS01; genus CAZVXJ01. The sequence continues at coordinate 4,281 of CAZVXJ010000053.1, read as the reverse complement.
TGAATCAACCCGGCCACCGCTTCCGCCTGAGCCAGATCAAGCTTATTATTCAGAAAGGCGCGCTCGGTAAATTCACCTGGTCTTGCTGGTCGTGCTCCTTGCAATAGCAACAGATTCAATATCTTATCTGCTGCGTACCTGCCCCCGTGGCAGGAGATTTCAACCACGTCTTCGCCCGTGTAGGAGCGCGGAGCCTTGAACAGCGTGATCACCACATCATCGATCGGCATCCCATTTTCGATGATCTGTGTGTGGTGGGCGGAGTTCGGAAGAAAACTTGAAGCTTGAAATTTGAAACTTGAAATTTCGCTTGCAATCTTCCATGATTCGGGGCCAGACAGGCGGAGCACCGCAATCCCGCCAAGGCCGGGCGGGGTAGAAATTGCTGCGATAGTTTCTGCGGGAAAATCCAAAATCCGAACTCCAAAATCCCAAACGAATTGAGAGTGGTCCACGGCAAGATAGTAATTTAACTCATTATGAAATGAGAAGAAAGAGGAGGAAAGAAAAAGCCGAGACGCTGAAAAGCAGAAACGCTGAAAGCGAGTTTCAGGCTTTGGTTCTACGACCAATCAGCCCCAATCCAGAGCTTGTCGCTTCGCTTGACAACCAGGATGCTCTTCCGTATATTATACATACCGACTGGTCGGTTTAGATATGACAGAAAGCTATTCCTCGAAAGAAAGACTCACCTACGTGGCCATTCAACTGTTTATCAGGAATGGATTTAATGCCACGTCGGTGCAGGACATCTGCTCCACGACCGGAGTGTCCAAGGGAGGGTTCTTCCACCATTTCAAGAGCAAGGAAGAGGCAGCCCGGGCGGCACTAACTTATGCCTGGGCCTTAATGGAAGAAAGGCTGGCTGATGCGCGGGTCGAATCGCTGGCGGATGCACAGGAACGGCTGGACTATTATCTGGACTGGCTGGCGGAATCGCTCTCGGATCCGGAGTGTCCGCTGCGAGTGGCGGGATCCATGACGCGAGAAGTTTCGCAGACGAATCCGGATTTACGGGAGGCCGCCGCACAATTCTACGAAAACTGGGAACGCCAGATTCTGCGCGTGATGAACAAGCACGGCGCCGGGCCCGAGCAGCTTGCGCGAACGATTATCTCGGTGGCTGAGGGAGCCGTCACACTCGGCGCCGCCCGCAGCAGTGTGAAAATTATTGCACATCAGTTGGGAAAGCTGAAAGGTGGAAGTTGAAAGCAGGAAGTTTTTTCCCCGCCGAGGCACGTGTCTTCACGTGCCCGGAACACACTGCGTGTGAAATTCTTCACGCCGAGGCGGGTTAGCACAACGTACATAAACAAATCCCCACGAGGTGGGCGTGCGTTACCCGCCCGGAATCTTCGGACGGCATTTCCGGCAGGGTAAAGCACGTCGAAACCAAACATTTTTATAGTTTCACTGTGCTTAGCCCTGCTCGGCAAGACAGTCACAACAATTTTTGAGTATAGTTTTCATCTTCCAACCAATGAACAAGGAGTAACCGACTATGACTGAACGCGAAGCCTTCCTCAAAACGTGGGAGCGCGAATTCAATACCACGATCAAGGTGCTGAAGCATTTTCCGCTGGAGAAAGAGAATTTCAAACCGGCCGAGAAAACGCGCACGGCCAAGGAACTTGCTTGGGTGTTTGTGCAGGAGATGAAAGTCCTGATGGAAGGCGTGCTGACCGGCCGCGTCGAAGCGGACAAGATGCCGCCGGTTCCGGCTACGATGGCGGAGGCGCTGACCACGCTGCAGGCCACCTATCCGCAATACGCCGAGCGCGTGGCGAAGCTGACCGACACCGATTTCGACTCTGAGATGGATTTCTTTGTTGGGCCGGGGCAAATGGGTAAGGTACAGAAGAGCGCGATTCTCTGGTTCATGCTCTACGACATGATTCATCATCGCGGCCAGCTTTCGATTTACAACCGCCTCGTGGGTGCGAAAGTCCCGGCAATCTACGGCCCGTCAGCCGATGAGCCGTGGATGTGATTCCTTGTGAACCCTCCCCCCGCTCGCGGGGGGCTTGGGGGTCTAAGTAGGCGCAAACACAAACCCCGGACGATTGGTCCGGGGTTTGTGTTTTGAAACTAAGAGCGCACAGCCGTGCAGTGCTACATAATGTGGAAGTCGGCGTCTACTCCTTCACTGCCGAGACGCGATAGAAATACTTCGCCTGCGCATTCACGATGAACGGGTGATGATAGCTGTTCGTGGCCGAAACGCCGAATGGTGTGAAGGGGCCATCGGGTGAGGTCGCGCCATGCACGATGTAATAGTCGGGAGTAACGGGCTGGCCGCTGATGGTGTGCGTGACCTCCGCCCAATTGAGCATCGTGCCGAGGTGAAAGATCACTCGGTGGTGGTGGTGCCGGGTAGATTCACTGCGATAACCCTGAAAAATTTCTTATCAAGGTACCGAGGAGAAATAACCAGCGATGTATCGCTCATTGTGGTCCGTAGAATGAAAGTTCCCTCCGGCTCGTCCGAATCGTAAACATCATAGTGAGTGGCGTGCGCTATTGTTGTCCAAGCCAAGCGCAGATCGGATGGTCCTGCCCAGATGACAACATCCGGAGTATCGAGTTCAACCGGCGGATCGAAGCGCAGAATCTGCAAACCACTCTCACCGTCCGCCACATAGGCGTAGTTCCCGCTTACCCTCACATCAAGGGCAGGACCCTGTGTATCGTAATAGCCCACTTCTGTAGGCGCCGCCGGATTTGAGATATCAATGATCCGCAAACCATTCCAAAAGTTTGCCACATAAGCGTAACTCCCGCTTACTGCCACACCCCAGGCAGAACCCATTTCGTAAAAGCCCGCTACTGTGGGTGCCGCCGGATTCGTAATATTGATGATCCACAAACCACTAGTACGAGCCGCCACGTAGGCGTAGTTCCCGCTCACTGTCACATCTCGGACCTCGCCAGGCGTGTCGTAAAAGCCCACTTCAACTGGCGCCGTCGGATTCGCGATATTTATGATGCGCAAACCACTAAACCAGTCCGCGACATAGGCACAATTCCCGCTCAGCACTACGTCACTGGCACGGCCCGGCGTGTCGCAAAAGCCTTCCAAGGTCGGTGCCTCTGGAATCGCGATGTTGAAAATCCGCAAACCATCCCCGGCAGCCACGTAGACGTAGTCTCCGATCCCCATCACACCAAAGGCATAGGGCGGTGTAAAACCCACTCCTGCGGGCGCCGCAGGATTAGTAATATCGATAATCCTCACACCACCACGGTCGGCCACGTAGGCGAAATTCTCACTCACCGTCACATCTTCGGCCACGCTCGGCGTATCGTGAAAGCTCGCTAAAGTCGGTTCCGCCGGATTCGCAATGTCGACGATTAGCAAACCACTCAATCCGTCAGCAATGTATGCGTAATTTCCGCTCACCACCACACTATATGCGTCATCCGGTGTATCGTAGAAACCCAGGCGGGTGACATTCGAGCTATCCTGCCCAAACGCCACCGCGCTCAAAACAAGCGTTAGCATCAAAATGATTTTGGATGGGTTCATGAGTAGTCTCGTTTGGGGGTGTTTGGTTTCGGAGTGGTTTTACGAAGAGGACTTTGGTGAAGAGCGCATATCCATGCGGCGCTACAATCGTTCAGGATGACAAACCGTTTCATTCTCGCTTCGAGTGAAGCGGATTGCGTGGTGAACGAAGAGGTACTTAGTGATCCTTCCCTTCGTTCAGGATGACAAACCGTTTCGTTCTCGCTCCGATTCAATAGTCGTATTCATCGCTTGTTCCGCGCAGACGAGTCCAATCGCTTTTGTCATCCTGAAGCGTCGCGTCAGCGATGCTGAAGGATCACTAAAGTCCGGCGGATTCCCCCCTTGGTCCCCCCACAGGTTGTGGGGGGAGGTGAATTCTACCGCCATGGCGGACACTGCGTGTCGTTCTTGCGCCAGCAATCATGTTACAGCATTGCCCGCGAAAAGTCAAGCGAAACGCTGAGATTCATTGAGTGTGACCCTCCACCCGTTGAAAAACAAACAGGCGCACCTTAAGGGCGCGCCTGCCACTGAAATGAGCCGGACGAGGGTACGCTATTCCATTCCGGGATGGCCGTATTGTCCGGAATGACGATGCAGAATATGATAGCGGTAAGCATCATCACTGACGTTCGTCTGCCAGGCACCCGATAGCTTTGCCGACAGCACAAAAGCCAGAAATATCCCTACCACGGCCAGACCAAATTGTCTGCCGTTCAACTTGAATCTCTGCTTCGTGCCCACCGTAATGCAATCCTTGATCGGGCAGGCCT
>CAZVXJ010000052.1:0-13832 GCA_964631675.1 uncultured Alphaproteobacteria bacterium | reverse complement strand
CCGAGAACGGATCAAGTATGGTTTGTCCAGCTTTGAAAAATTTTCGGAGAAATATCTCAACTAACTGCGGGATAAACTTACCCAGATATGGATGAAGTCTGTGAACATGTTTTGTTCTGATTTTCTCTGGTAAATCCTTCTCCCGCCAATTGAGATTCAGATCTCCGAGTGAAGTATCTGGAGTAATATCTGTAGGATTTGTCGGCTTATCTTTTCGGGTATAAGCCGAGACCTTTCTCTCGACATTCGTCATCGGAATGTCGTATAGTTCAAGATTCGTACTATCGTTGTTTTGATCAGACATGGTGAATATTTGGTGAAGGAGCTGATTTGGCTACACACACTCCTACTTTGCTCTTGAATCTTAAACATAGCCAAATCCAGCAACTTAGTCAACCGGGTGGCTTGCAAGTTTCGCTGAAATTGGGTATATTATAATAGTGTGTTGAAGCAGTTTACAGCAATTCGAGGCTTTTTCAATGGCATTGATTAGCCCGTTCAAGGGCTTAAGATACAATCAGGCGAAGACCGGGGATTTGACTCCTCTGGTGACGCAGCCGTACGACAAAATCGAACAGCCGCTGCAGGCAGAGTATTACGCGCGGCATCCGCTGAACGTCGTGCGCGTGATTCGCTCGGACGAGGCGAACAGCGATCCGCAAACGCCGTACAGCGGTGTGAAAAAAACTTTCCAGCAGTGGCTCGCGGACGGTATTCTCGCGGAAGATGCGGAGCCGGCGGTGTATGTTTATTATCAGGAATTCAAGAGTACCCCCCCCAGCCCCCCCGCAGGCGAAAGTACCCCCCCTGACCCCCCCGCTGAAGCGGAGGGGAAAAGAAACAACGGGGGGGGAAAGGCAATCAGGAAGGGCTTTATTGCGTCGGTGAAGCTCGAAGAAAAAAATGTGCGCGCGCACGAGCACACGCTTGAAGGCCCGAAAGCCGACAGGCTGCGCCTGCTGAGATCCATCGAAACAAACGACGAATTGATCTTCATGCTCTACTCGGACCGCGAACGCGAAACGGTCAGCGTGATGGATGAGGCGATCAAGAATCTCAAACCGATCATGGACGTGACGGATGACTTTGGCGAGCGGCACAAGGTCTGGAAAGTTACGGATGCGAGCGCGATTGAAAAGCTGCGGAGCCACGTTCGGCCGCGCGAGTTATTTATCGCAGACGGCCACCACCGTTTTGAAACCGCGATGAATTTCAAACGTGAATGTGAAGGCAAGGGGCTTAAGCCCCTTGGCTCTCAGGGATTCGATCATCGCATGATGGCGCTGTTTCCCATGGAAGATCCGGGGCTGGTGATCTTTCCTACGCACCGATTGGTGAAAAACTGCGAGAATTTTTCCGGCGATAAGCTGCTGAAGTCGCTGGAAAGACACTTCGACGTGTCGCCGCATTCGAGCGAACGCGAATTGTTCGCCATGATGGATTCTGCGAAGAAAAATGAACATATCATCGGGCTGAAGGCAATCGGCACGCCGTGGAATTTTTACGGTCTGCGGCTGTGGAATGAGGGCATCTTAGACAAAGCGCTGCCAGATTCGATGAGCGCGGCTTCGAAACGGCTGGACGTGACGATTCTGCATTCGCTGATTCTTGAACCGCATTTGGGAATCGACAGCGCCAAACTCGCAGCGTTTACACATGTGGAGTATGTCCGATCGCGGGATGAAGCGCTGGGAGCCGTGGGAAAGAATAGAATTCAAGCGGCGTTTCTCTTAAACCCAACGTCGGTCGAGCAGGTGGTGGAAGTGTCAAATTCGGGCGAACGTATGCCGCAGAAGTCCACGGACTTTTACCCGAAATTGCTGGCAGGGTTGGTGATGATGAGGCTGGAGATGGGGAAGTAAGATTTGCAGCAAGGACGGCGAAGAGACCCCCCTGCCCCCCGCTAAAGCAGGGGGGTGAAGATTGAATTAATATCCCCGCGATGATATCGCGGGGATTTTAATTAGCGGATAAGGCTTGCGGCCGCATGATCAAGCAGCCAGTAGCAAGTTCCTTCATCAGGATCCACTTGAGCGGCGGGGAAAGTCTCTACTCCATCGCGCAGAATTTTTCGCACTATCCCGGCCTTGGTTTCTCCAGTAACGAGCAGTATTACACAGCGAGCCTGATTTATCAAATTGAGCGTAAACGTCACACGCCGTTTCACGGGTTGGTCAACTTCGACGGCTTCTATCAGTTTCGACGACTTGAGGACAGGGTGATCAGGAAAGAGAGAAGCCGTATGGCCATCAGGTCCCATGCCGAGTAGAATGACATCAAATACCGGAGTTCCGGGACCAAACCGCGTGGCCAAGGTACGAGCGTATTCGGCAGCCGCCTCAACAGGATTGGAGGAGTCACCGCGAACGCGAAAGATATCCGCCACCGGAACATGCGCGAGCAAGGCTTCATGCGCAAGACGGAAATTGGAATCGGCGGAATCTGGAGGCACACACCTCTCGTCGCTCCAGTAGACTTCCCACGCGTCCCACTGCATGTCATCCACCCACTCATCATCAGCCAGAGTTTCATAGAGCATTTTAGGTGTGCTGCCTCCGGACAAAGCGATCCGAAAGATGCCCCGCTCGGCAAGCGCCGCAGTCTGGAGGTCGAAAAGCAAATCTGCTGCTGCGTCGGCAACATCTTCGTCTGTCTCACAAATGATGAGTTCACGCCTGCTGCTCATAAGGCTTGCTCTCCAAACCAGAGCGAAAGGTCAGAAATTGCCTGGCGAAAGCCGTCGTCGCTTCCCCAGTAGCTAAGTTCATCGCTCAACAGTTCGACCCTGTCACGGGAAAGTTGAAATTCAGAGAGACCGACAGAAAGCAATTCATGGCTGGAATCGTACAGCCTCAGGCGACTGGGACCACCGTCGGAAAAGGAAATACTCAGCAAATTGTTTTCATGGAAATGCACAGAGAACTGAGAACTACCTTTTTCATGGGAGAGGTATCTCCATTTCAACATCCTGCTTGACCAGGCAGAAAAAAGCAGAGCTTCCGTAATCAGCTCGCGGCTTATGCCATTGAGCTCAATCTTCTTTATTGAAGCAGGGGATTTCGCCGTGGAAGAATATTCACGCGCCAGCAAACTCATCCATCTGCGGACTCGATTCCACTGCAGGGATGTAATTCCAGAGCTTGAAGGAAGGTCTGAAATGCGATCGGCACACGCACGCAAGGACCCAATGTTCTCTTGCATCAGCAGGCGCGACAGAATGACTCGCTCACAGTCCGGTGCGTACTCGATCACTACACGCGCATCCAGCGGCACATCTTCACCGATAATCATGACAGTTGGTAATCCCCCCAACGCCAGCGAGCGCAGCGTGCTGGCCGCGTGCCTCACAGCAGCACCGTGAACTTCAATTGAAATGAACTCGCTGCAGATTTGCGGAGCCGTCGGATTCGGACGATGGCAATATGCGGTCACCCAAGCCGATTGAGCAGAAGCAGCAGAACCATCTCCGAGTAACAGCAGAATGCTGCGCGATGGATGCCGAATAGTGAGCTTCGCGAGCATGTCCGGTGCCTTTTCATCGGCTGCAGTCGATAAGTATACGAGATTAAAGGCCGTCGCACGTGTGACGGAGTCGGTGTCTGCACCCTTTGCCGCATCGCGCCAGATCTCTTCCAGCTCGCGCTCGATAGCAGCCACATCGACTTCCATGGGATCCGCAAGGGCATAGACGGTATCATTCATGATCAAACTCGTCTCCAGCGTCTGCCGTCGGCGGCTATCATGACATCGGCTTCTGGCGGTCCCCAACTTCCGGCAGAATAGGATGGTACGGGCTGTGCCCGATCCAATGCCCAAAAATCAAGAATCGGCTGCGCAAACTCCCACCCGGCTTCGACGGCATCACGTCTGGCGTAGAGTGTCGGATCCCCAAGCATGCAATCCAACAACAACCGCTCGTACGCGTCGGAGAGCCTTCCCCCGAATGAAGCGCCATAGCGAAATTCCATGTCGACGGCACGAAGGTTCATGGCATGGCCGGGAGTTTTCGCGTTGAACTTGAGGCTGATGCCTTCATTCGGCTGGATGCGCATCACGAGGGCATTCGGTTCAATGTAGTTCAGCGGTGAATGATCAAACACCATATGCGGAACACTTTTGAACTGAATCGCCACTTCTGTCGCGCGCTTGGGCATGCGCTTGCCGGTGCGGAGATAAAAAGGCACGCCAGTCCATCTCCAATTGTCAACACTGAGCCTGAGTGAGCAATAAGTCTCAGTGCGCGAATTCTGACTTACGCCCTTTTCTTCGAGGTAACCCGGCACCGCCTTGCCCGCCACCGCACCGGCTGCATACTGAGCGCGGACAACCCACTTGGGAATGTCCGCGGGAGTATAGGAGCGAATCGCCGCGAGAGCCTTGTTCTTCTCATCGCGAATGGCCTCGGGTGAAAGGGACGCAGGGGGTTCCATCGCGATCATGGCAAAAATCTGCAGCAGATGATTCTGAATCATGTCTCGCAATGCACCGGACTCTTCGTAATAAGCAGCCCGATCTTCTACTCCCAGCGCTTCCGAAGCCGTGATTTGAACATGGTCAATATAGTGGTGATTCCATAACGGTTCCAGCATCAAGTTCGCAAGTCGAAGCACCAGGATATTCTGGACTGTTTCCTTGCCGAGGTAGTGATCAATGCGGTAGATCTGCTCTTCTTCGAACACTTCACCCAGTGCCTGGTTCAGCTTTCGGGCCGTAGCGAGATCCCGCCCAAACGGTTTTTCGACGATGATGCGCGTCCACGAATCCGCCGCCGAAGATGCAAGCTTTGAGATGCCGATTTTTCGCACCACCGCCTCATAACTGGACGGCGGCACCGATAGATAGAACATGACGTTTCCGCACGTGCCGTGCTCCCTGCTCAGCTTGTCCAGCACGCCGCCAAGCGTATTGAAGGGTCCTGTACCGGTGAAATCTTCGGTATGTGTGAACAGCTTATCCGCGAACTTGGCCAGAATTTCCGGCTCGGTTGGCGCATCCGGCGCGAAGTTGCGGACGGATTCCAGTACCGTGTCCCGAAATGTTTTTTCATCGAGCGGCTTTCGCGACACGGCGAGCATTACGGTCTCCGGCGGCATATCTCCTGCCGCAAGCAGATTCAAGAGTGCGGGAAAGAGTTTTCGCTGTGCCAGATCACCCGTCGCTCCAAAGATAACCACAACGCACGGTGCAGCGCGCCTTTCGCTCAGCAGCCCGCTTTGAAAGGGGTTGGTCGGTGACGAATTCATGGATCGCTCAGGCCTTCTTCACTGCGTGGCCACCGAATTCATTGCGCATGGCGGAAATTAGCCGCAGACCAAAGGCATTATCGTGGCGAGATGCGAAGCGCGCAAACAGTGCCGCTGCTATAGTGTAGGCGGGGACATCGGTGTCAATTGCCTGTTGAAGTGTCCAGCGGCCTTCTCCGGAATCCGACACAAAGGCCTTCAATCCATCCAGATTGGGATCCTTTTCGAGCGCGCGAGTGGTGAGTTCGAGCAGCCACGATCGAACGACGCTGCCCTGCTCCCAGAGTTTGGATACTTTGGGCAGGTCCAGATTGAATGGTGAGTTCTTGAGGATCTCAAACCCTTCTCCGTAGCCTTGCATCATGGCGTATTCGATACCATTGTGAACCATCTTTACAAAGTGACCTGAACCAACGGATCCGGTGCGAAGGTAACCGTTTTCCGGAGCAAGTGTCTTCAGGAACGGTTCAATAACGGAAAATGGCTCGGGTTCTCCACCCACCATCAAACAATAGCCGACCTGCAATCCCCAGATACCGCCGGATGTACCGGCATCCAGAAAATGAATGCCCTTGGTCTTGAGCCACTCACCCCGGCGCACGGAGTCCTTCCAATTTGAGTTCGCTCCATCTATGATGATGTCATTGGGTTTTAGCAGTGCGGCGAGTTCGGTGAGCGCAGACTCGGTAACATCGCCTGCAGGGAGCATCACCCACACAGCCTTTCGTCCGGCCGGAAGCTTTTGCACGACCTCAGCGATCGAATGTGCTCCCACGGCTCCGTGTTTGACGACTTCGTCCACGGGACCTTGACTGCGATTTCCGGCAACGACCTGGTGTCCGCCGCGCAGCAAGCGCTCGACCATGTTCCCGCCCATTCTTCCGAGGCCGAAAAATCCTAGTTGCATAGCTGATACTCTGGGTTAGAGGACTGTTGTTCAGTTAATCCTGCCTCGCAACTCGTGTCCGTGTTTCAGTTTTGAAACAGCCGCAAGTGCGAGCGATTGTAAAGAAAGCAAATTACTTGAAGTTTGCAAGTCACGACTTGGCATTTGACTGGTGTTAGCCAGGCCATCTGATTTGAAAGAGCAAAAAAGCGGCCACGGACAGACCGGAACCGCTCTTGCAGTATGTTTGCTTTCGAAACAGCTACTTCAACAACACAACCTTATGTGTGGCAGAAAATTCTGGGGTCGTGAACCGGGCCAGGTATATGCCCGACGCAAGGGTGTTTGCTGAGAACGAGATTGTGTGCGACCCCGCCTCTGTCGTTTCATCCAACAGTGTCCTAACCGCTTGCCCGTTCAGATTGTACAAGGTGAGGGTAACCGGAGAATTCTTGGGCAGTGAAAAGGCAAATGTAGTCGTGGCATTGAACGGGTTTGGATAGTTGCCGTCAAAGGCAAAGTCATTGGGCAGATGTCCGATCGGATCGGTATCCTGAATACCATCTGCAGGCACACCCTGGGCGTGAATCGTGAAATCCAGAATCTGACCAAAATCATCCTCGTAGTTGTCGTACACGGCCACAGACCAGGTACCATTCACAGATGCTGAGTCAAAGACGGACAATCTCTCCTGCGGGATAAAGCTCCCGGTAAACGGCGCTTCACCCTGGGTAAAATATCCTCCAGCCTCATCATTGAACCGGGTCGCAGTCAAACTGTCACCACTGAGAGTGATGTCGTGCTCCGCAAGCCGTGCGCTTCGCCCTGCCGGACCCTCAACCCAAATGTCCAGATCACCAACCCATGTATGGGCAATCCAAACGGAAACATCAATGTCACGAACGACGAAGCTCTGAGTAACGTTCAGCGATGCCCGGGCGGTATCGAAATCGGAAATATCGGGGATGTTCGCTGAATTATACCGGTAGTTTCTCAAGACGGTGTCAATTCGGCTGAGCACAACGGTCACGGAATCCGTCACCTGACCGGAAACAACCTGCACTCCGCTCAAGATGTAGGGGTCGTACAGCGGGTGTGTAAAACGCAGGTCGTAGTTCCCCGGGGGAAGGAAGTTGAATTCATACTGACCGGCAATATTACTGCTGGTGCGCAAATCACGATTGAGCAGCTGAACGCTCATATCCGAAATCACCACACTGGTGGTGTCTGTGATTCGCCGACGCGTCAAACCGCTAATCCCTCCGGCAACACCAAGAGATCCCGCAGAAAGTTCGATGTCATCGAGTTTAAGCACGAATCTATCTGCTGCATTGTAGTGGAATGCGACATAGAACGGGGTCGCGGCAAAAGCGTCAAGTGAAAGCAAGTGGTGCGTCCAAGTGACCGGCGCCGTTTGAACCGTTTCGATCAGATTTGTGAAATCGCCTGGTTCGGTTCCGGTCGTTGAGACACGAACCTCCCAGCTTTCCAGATAGGCCGGATCCTGAGACGCAGCCCAGTACTCCAGCACAATCGGTGCACCGCCTGCAATCTGCGGAAGGATGAGCCAATCGTTGTTGGCCACCGCTCCGTCGTTGTAGTGAATCATGGCCACATGCGATCCAGAGCGTGCATTCGCCCGGCCATAGTGCATGACCTGCCAGAGCGAACTGCGGCCCCACTGCGTGGAATATCCCTCGTCAACGTCGGTGCGGCTCCAGCCGAAGGGAACGCTCCCGGGCACAGTGCCTTCGAACGTTTCGCTGAAGATCACGTCGTCAAGCGAACCGCGTCGCGAGCGATCGGCCACGGGAACGTCTTCGGGTTTGGATGCGAATAGAAGCTCGTCCCCGGAGCGAACAACTTCCTTGGTCAGTCGAACCGGACCGGACTGCTTGCGCTCGGGCGATACCGCGAACGCGCTCAGTGTCAAGGCGAGCAGGACGAAGAGGGCCGGCAATGTAGAGGACAACATATTAGTGTCTCCGCGAAAAAATGGTAGGCATCAAAATCATGAAATTGCCGGGCAAAAGAGTGCTTTGCCCCGGCGGAATAACCAGCACACCACGGCGGCGGATCCTCGGACTCGCCACGAGTGGGTAAATTACTTCAGCAGAACAATCTTGTGTGTCTTGCTGACGCCGTTTGCGCTGAGATTGGCGAAATAGATTCCCGTGGAAAGTGCGGATGCGTCATAAAAGATGCTGTGCGAACCAGCCTGCACCGTTCCACTGAATACACGCGCCACCTCCTGGCCAGCTACATTGTAGAGTTTCAGCGACACATCAGCCTGACGATCGAGTGAATACTTGAATTCGGTTGAGGCGTTGAATGGGTTCGGATAGTTGCCGTCAAAGCTAAAGGCAAGTGGCAGCCCTTCACGAGGCTCATCCGCGCTCACCATGTCGAAAGCCGAGGCATGCACAGACCAGCCGACGATGGCACCTTCATCTGCTTCAAAGAAGTCATAAACGACCAGACGCCACGTACCCTGAATCTCCGATCCTTCCAAGACCGCCAAGTCTTCAACCGGAATGAAAGTGCCGGTATAGGGCGCTTCACCCTCTGTAACGGACAGGCAGGCATCGTCGTCAAGACGGGTCGCTTCATAATTCACACCATTGTTTCCGCCGTTATGCGCGATAAGCTGCGTGCGATCACCGGCCGGATTTTCCACCCAGACATCGAGATCGCCGACGTAGGTATGGTCGATATTCACCGTTACATCAATATCGGACGAAATCATGCTGCCGGAAACAATCAGTGTCTTAAACGCCGAATCCAGATCAGAGATTGGCACGTTGGCACCGGTGCTCTGGAAACTTTCTGTCTCAAAATTTGGCCACGGAACCAATGCAGCATCCACGACCACAAATCCACCCGCCGGAACCATCGCCAGCTGACTAAATGGAGCATACAGCCCATGCGTCACACGGACTTCATGCTGTCCGGGAGAAATCAGCGTAAAACTGTAGGACCCGTCTGTTCCCGTGCAAATTTCACCTGCAACGCCCACCACCGTCACCTTAGCAAACTCCAGCGGCGAACCCGATTGCTGATCAGTGACAACGCCGTTGATATCACCCGAATTTGCGTCCGCGCGGGTGGTAATGAGACTCCAAGATGTTAAGGTACCCACGTCAAGTGCTGCGTCATCAAGGATGCGAAGATCCCAGGTTCCGGTAACACTTAAACCGTCAAACACCGTCAGCGCCTGCTCGGGTCGCCATGAACCCGTGAACGGTGCCACGCCTGCGCTGATCGACGCGGTCGCCTCATCATCGAACGTGCAGTTCGTGATGTTATCGCCGCCGCCGCCACGGTGATTGAACAGGCGAATTTCCGGTCCATCAACCTTGCTCAAGTAAATTTGCAGGTCGCTGGTGTATGTGTGCGTGATATTCACGAGTACATTCAGGTCTGCGATATTGTATGCATCATTAACCGTAATAGATGAAGTTACTTGTCCTCCGGGACCGTCAGGAATTTCCACCGGAGTATCGGTGGACTGATAGGTATCGTCCAGCGGCGAACGAACGTCGCGCGTGGACGTTTGAATGAGTACGCTCTCCTTTAGTTCGCTTGCTTTCTCTTTCTTGGCCGAAGCAAGTACCAGTGATGCGGCAGCCAGCAGTGCGAACAAAAGCATCAAAGCCGTAAGTTTGCGATTCATGATCAGTCTCCTGTGAGTGTGTAACAACTATTTGAGTAGAATGATTTTCTGAGTTTGTGAGTGAAGTGGCGTAGACAGCCGCGCAAAGTACAAGCCGGCTGCAAGATCAGATGCGTCGAAGGAAATGCTGTGTGATCCGGCAACAACAGATTCCCGCAGGACTTCTCGCACATGCTGGCCCATCGTGTTATAGATGGACAGGTCCACTTGAGCATCCCTCGGCAGAATAAAACGAAGTTCCGTGCGGCTATTGAACGGATTCGGGTACGCCGGCAGAAACTCGAAACTCTGCGGCATGGGACGCGGGACGGATTGCTGCTGTCGGTCAATTTTGAATGTCAAGGTGAATCCGTCGATAGTGCCAACGTCCAGTTCACAATTATCCTGAGCGACAAGATACCAATCACCGGCTGCCGGGATAGAATCGAACACCGAAAGGTGCTGCACAGGGCGGAACGACTGCCCGGTCAATTCAGGGCCGAGCCACCCGTCGTTCTCGCCGTCAGGAAAAACTTCTTCAGCCTCATCATCAAAGGTCACATCATAGAGATTTGAGTCGTGAAAGGCACAGAATTGCTGATTAAAGTAGATTCTGCCGCCGGTCGGGCCACTCAAAAAGAGCCGAATGTCACCGATATAGGTGTGTGTGATATTGACCGTTACATCCAGATCGGACGGAAGATCTTCGAGATCCACCGGAATTCGCATGGAGTCTCCGGTCACATCATTGTCGGGAATGTCAACCGCCCGGGCATTACTCTCGTACTGAACGATCAAGTATCTCGAATCAAGATACAGATCTACTACCAGACGTGATTCCTGATTGATACCCAACCCGGTAACCGTTTGCAACAGAAACTCCGGGTGCGAAACGATCAGGTCATAGACTCCGTCCGGAACCTGGTCAAACTCGTACCGGCCAGTCGAGCCGGTGAACAAGGTATCCAGCCCGCTCAGTATGACGGTGGCTTCAGCAACGGTGGAACTGTCGACAGCCGAGCGCACGATGCCACTCAGTTGAACGGGCCGATTCACTTCTATAGCCCATGACTCCAGTGTACCGGTGTCGAGGGCGAAGCGATCAATGACTCTGAGTTTCCATGTCCCCGATGAGGAGAACCCGTCAAAATCCTCCAGTGCATCGAGCGGACGAAATGAGCCGGTAAAGGGCGGAAATCCGGTGAGAATTGAGCTGTCGGCTTCATCATCAAACCAGCAATCCGTCATGTTCTGAACATTGTCGCCGGGAAACAGGTCAAGCAGAACGACTTCGTCTGTATCACTGGGAGCGACCAAAGAAATTCGCAAGTCACGCATCCACGGATGAGTGATGCTTACCCTCACATTCAAGTCTGTGATTTCAATGTCGTCAGCGATGAAGATCAGAGATTCGACCGTGTCCACATCGGGAATGGACAGAGGGGTGTCGGTTGAGCCATAGATCTGATCGAGTGTCGCCCGCGGTGTCCGGAATTCACTTTGCCTCGGCAGGTGGATTCGACTGAATTTGCCCTCTTCATACGGTTCAAACTTCGCGGCAATGACGATTGTCACGACAGCGAAAAGCATTGCAATGGCATTTCGAAGCAAATTCATCTTGATCAATTACCGGTCTTCTGCGCGGTCAAGCTTCCCGTGTTTGAAATAGAGCGTCGTGCTGCCGAACTCCCACTCCATACAGTCGCAATGTTCGCTGTCCACTTCCAAAATTGCGTTGGGGTCTCCCCAACTCATTTGCACCTGTTCGGGTGTCATGCCGGTTTCAATCTCCGAGTTGCAGATGATGTGCCAGATTCTCGCGGGCCACACATTGGTAATGCGGGGATCTTCCGTCAAGAACACATCATCAAAATTAGCTCCGGTCGGACGGTCCGATACATTCAGATTGCTCGCGCGAACCTCTGCGACAAATTGTTGGCCATCGGCACTCACCGTATAGCGAACCGGTACGTTGAAGTCGAAGCCAGCCTGCACATCTTCGACAGTTACGGCCGAATAGTTGTGAATAGCTTTATTCCCGGAGGCTGTTTTGCCGTCAGGTGTCTTCAAGAATTTGGTACGCTTCACCCAAAGCGTCTTACCGAGCCAGCGCGTGCGTGCGCTGTCGATGTCCGCCGCCGGAGCCAAGCAAGGTATACTTTCGGATTTGGTTACGGCAACGTACTCTTTCCCATTCTCATCGAGGGTGAGATGGACACGGCGATCTCCGTGTGCAGGGATTTCAACGTCTGTGACGGTGGCAATTTTGCCGGCCACGTCTTCATAGTCTGGAATAATGTAACCGCCTTCAGAGCGTCTGAGGCAGGAATATCCGTACCGCTGCTGCTCGGCGGGTTGCGGGAGAATGACAAACTTTCTGCCGACCCACTCTCGCATGGATGTGCCTGGCGGTGAGTCAACTGCGGCAGCAATCGAAACTCCACAAAGAACTCCGACGAAAGCCGAAACGCAGTGTCCGAATCGCAACTTACTTCTTGTCCAGGAACATGGAATAAGCCACCCAGCCGGCCGTATCCGTCTCATAGGGATCAAAAAGATACTGGGCCGTGACGTTGATGTTCTCAATGAACCACATCACGCGGCGATGCTTTTTCCCTTTTACCCAACGGAGCGCGTGGTCGAACAATTGACGGCCGAAGCCTTTGCGGCGCATGGACGCGGTGACGAACAGATCGCGAACTTCGGGGATCTGCTCACCGCGCATCATGTTCGGACTGAGGAAGACCGAGACAAAACCGACGGGCTGCTTGCTGGATGTTCGTCCGATGAACAGGCAGCCCAGCCGTTCATTGCTCAAAATTTCGGTAAGAAAGGCTTCATTGTGGCCGTCGTCGATCACGGTGATTGAATCATCCAACTCCTGATATTCGGCGACCAATTCGAGAAGGTCTGGCAGATCGGCGAGAGTCGCCTGACTGACGTTCATGACGGAAGTACTTGCGGGCTAAAAGTTAATGAGTATCCAAAAAGTATACAGAAAAACGCTTCAAAATTGTCTAGACAAGTTCCAGAAGCGCGGCCTGACCCTGTCCGACTCCGACGCAGAGCGCAGCGATGCCATAGGGGACTTGCCAGCGCCGCATGTTGAAAGCCAGTGTACCGGCGAGACGCGATCCCGACATACCCAGGGGATGGCCGATGGCGATGGCTCCGCCATTGGGATTCACGCGGTCAATCACGGGGTCGAGTTCGGCAATCACGGCAAGCATTTGGGATGCGAAGGCCTCGTTCAGCTCCCACATGCCGATTTCAAATCGGCTTTTGCCCACTCGTGCGAGCAATTTTTCAATTGCCGGAGCAGGACCGATGCCCATGACTTGCGGATCGACACCCACTGACGCGGTTCCCAAGATCTTGCAAAGCGGACGCAGTCCATGTTCTTTGACGTATGTTTCAGAAGCCAGCAGCATGGCGGCGGCACCGTCGTTCAGCGAAGAAGAGTTGCCGGCGGTCACAGTGCCGTCCTTGCGGAACACGGGTTTCAGCGCGGCAAGCGCTTCAATCGAGGCGTCTTCGCGCGGCTGTTCATCTTTCGTTATGAACGCTGACTCGCCCTTTTTCTTTCCCGGCACTTCCACCGGCGTGATTTCATCCTTGAAGTACCCGGCTGCCTCCGCGGCAACGGCCTTCTGATGCGACTCCAGTGCGAACTGATCCTGCTTGTCGCGTGCGATATTCCACTTTTGGGCGACATTCTCCGCCGTCTCGCCCATGGATTCCAGCGGAAACATCTCCTTCATCTTCGCGTTCGGATATCTCCAGCCCAGCGTGGTGTCGTAGGCGGTGAGATTGCCGAAAGCAAACGGATTTTCGAGTTTCGGCACGGAAAACGGCGCGCGCGTCATACTTTCCACGCCGCCCGCAATCACGCATTGATTTTCGCCGGATGCAATCGCGCGAAATCCGCAAGCCAGCGCTTCAAGTCCCGATGCGCACAAACGGTTTACGGTCACGGCGGGAACCATCTGCGGCAACCCCGCGAGCAGCACGGCCATGCGCGCGATGTTGCGATTGTCTTCTCCCGCCTGAT
>CAZVXJ010000051.1:0-13907 GCA_964631675.1 uncultured Alphaproteobacteria bacterium | reverse complement strand
GACTAAACGCGGTGGAAGCACCATTACTCAGCAGCTTGCAAAAAACCTTTACCTGTCGCCAAGCAGAAACTACGTCAGAAAAGCACGCGAAGCACTGATCACCGTGTGCATGGAGTTGTTCCTGTCGAAGAACCGAATTCTCGAGCTGTATCTAAATTGCATTGAGTTTGGTCCGGGAATTTTTGGCATTGAGGAAGGTGCCAAGTATCACTTCCGAGTTTCAGCCAGACAGCTTTCGCTCGATCAATGCTGCCGCCTTGCGGCGATCATTCCGTCGCCGCGCAGGTACAGGGTGACAGGCGAGTATGTGAATCGCCGCGCCGCGGTGATACGGCAGATTATAGCCGGGCCACCTCCCAAGCGCGAAGAGCCTCTGCGGATTGACAGTTTAGACAAGATCGAAGCGGGCTTAGATTCACTCTAAGCCCGCTTTCAGTTCGTCCGAAATGATGACTGTGATATTAGAAGCGAGCGCGAATCACGTAAAAAGCACTGGGTTGCACCGGGGAGTCCGTATAAGAAGTGCCCGGCACCACGGCAACCTCGGATGGAATTGAGTCGGCCGAAGGTGACCGGTATACCACATATCCAGTTGCACCAAGAACTGTCGACCAGCGCAGCGCGATTTCCCCTGACAGGGCGCGGATGGTCAGAGAGTCAGGTCTAAGAGCGAGGTTTGTCCATTCTATTGATTCGATATTGCCATTCGCAATTACAGGCGAGGGAGCTTGAGCGCTCAATGCGCCGCCATCCGATGTTGCATAACGCGCTGCCACCAGGTGTACTCGTGCAGGCAAGGATCCGAATTCGCCTGCGAGATTTACGGTTCCTTCCAGAACACTTCCGACTGCAGACGAAGCCAATCCGCCCGCATCGAACCATCCTCTCCAGCCACTTACAGATTCTTCAGCCAGGAAGGCACTCCAGGCAGCAACCTGTCCGGATTTCGCCCACGGCGCGGATCCGAGATTTCCCGGTGGAGATGCGACAAATAGAAATCGATCGTAGGGAGATCCGAGGGCGCGTTCTGTTGCAATGTACAACTCTGAACCGTCAAATCCGGCCCACAGAGTTACGCCTCCGTTTGTTGCGACCTGTTGGGCATTGCCGTCCAGTACGCCGTCCATCACAAATCCTGCGTTTGACGGTAGGACTGAAACGTGCCAATCCTGCCCGTTGTTATTATCCCATTGATTTGT
The DNA here is from genome assembly GCA_964631675.1 of uncultured Alphaproteobacteria bacterium. Classification (GTDB taxonomy): domain Bacteria; phylum Electryoneota; class RPQS01; order RPQS01; family RPQS01; genus CAZVXJ01. The sequence continues at coordinate 12,708 of CAZVXJ010000051.1, read as the reverse complement.
CGGTGATCGAAAAACAAAATCCACCGATGTCGCCGCAACCGGAACTGCATAGGAGTACTTCCATGCTTCAGCCGGTGCATCGTACGTCATGGCAGGGTCGGGATTCAAAATGCTCTGCCAGTTTGAATGTCCGATGTGAATATGAACCGGGCTGGTGTTTGGCGGCAGCGGACTCCGTACCAAATCATAGAAGATAACCAGCGTGTCACCGCCGAAAACGACTTCAGGAATCCACCACACACGGTCTGAAAACGATGCGTCGCCGGTTCCGACAAAGGTATGATAAATATCAGATCGGCTTACATTACCCATGGAATCTACCGATTCGAGAAAGTAGTCGACTAATACGCCGCCACTGTCCGTAATCTCGCTGTCCGTAACGTGATAAACGTACTGGTCAGCAATGTATTCTGGCATTACATCAAATGAAAGCGTCGGATCGTTAAAGACATTGCCTGCGGGAAAAACTCTGCGCGCCATTTGGCGCGAGCGCCATAATGTGACTTCTGATCCTCCGGCGAAGATCTCATTCTGATGCGAGCTCAAAGGGTTTACACCATCCAAATCGATCCGGTACTTGAGCAAGACCTCATATACTCCGCTAACATCATAAACAAAACTCCAGACTTGAAAGTCGCGGGGATGCTGCACTTGCTGATAGCCATATAGGGGTCCAAAACCCGTTGCACCGGGATTGTGTGGAAGCTGCTGGACTGCCCAGATAGTGGGCGGAACAGGGTCGCCACCGAGCTCGATGACTTCGTCCGCGTGGTCAACAGCAGCATTGCAGGCTATGGTAGGTTTGACCTCCATGTCAAGCGAATTGCCGTAGTACATGTATCCAGAGTTCAAAGATCCAAGCAGAAAATGCCAGGCTAGATCCTGCGGTTCCGCGGCAGTCAGCGTCGGATCCTGGATCGCCGCGATACTGGATCCACCTGCAATGGCTTCGGCTGTTAGCACACGATTGGTGGCCGCGGTGATGATAGCCCAGTTACGAATATCCACCGCCCAACCGTTTGAGACATCGAACTGCCCAGATGCATTGTGAGGCGGCCAGTTCCAATTGATGAAATCGGGGTCGCCAAAATCTCCGTCAGCGTTAATCCATGCCCCATCCTCCACATGAACCCAATCGTCAGCTGCGGGCGGATGATCTGCGAGAAACTCGGGAACAGTGGTCGGCTCATACCCCGCGCTGTGTGCAAGTTGTGTGAAGTTCGGTACGCTTTCGATGTAATACGAGTATCCGCCCCCATACGCGTTATCTCCGTCGTGCCCTAGTGTAATGAGCATGGGATGAGCCGGGTCATTGTGCGGTGCGACAGAATTGACATCCCCGAGTTCGTAGGATTGATAGCCATCCTGCCAACTCATCGCCATTGCAACGGGCACAACAACAACAGACGACATCGCGCTGGATTCGGGGTTGATGTACTTGGCGCGGTGCGGCTGGAGCGAGAATGGCACAGCTTCGGTCGGACTGCAGCCTCGACTGATCGTTTGAGTTCGCCAAGTCGCCGAACTGGGATTAATCTGGTCCGCCCGGTTTGGCGGAGTACAATTTTCGCCGCCCGTGCCTAGCAAGAGCGGGAAGTTTGCGCATGCACGCGCAAGGTGATTGGACGGCACAAAGCTCCAGGAAATTCCGCATTCAACCAGTACCGGGATGATTCGCTCGCTGAATGCAAGTTCGGGAGGGAAAAATCCCGTGGTCATCGGCGGTGCCGCTCCCCAAACAGAAGGATACAAATACTGATACACTTGAATCTCCTTCGTCAGGACTTCGCGATCCACCAACGCGGCAAGGCAATGGTGATACGGAATCACGAGCATCTCCAGTCTGGGACGCCCGCCGCTCGTCAACAGCTCGCGGCCCTGCTCGAAAGAGGTATTCCAATTGGGATTGTATCCGAGCTGGTTAACAGCCCCGAGACTTGCAACATTCCGAACCAATCCGCCTGAATAAGTTACTTGCGCCCCTGCGTCCACTCCGGTCATACTCACGATGGAGGCCAGGGGACGGTTCTGGTAGGCCGCAACTCTATCTGCATACGAGAAAATCTGAGCAACATCGTTCTCCGGATGCACTGCCCCCGCATTTCGATGCTGGATGGATTCCCATGCGGTCTCATAGCCGGGCATGATGAGAGACGGAGCAGGCCAATAGATCGGTTGCTCGAGATGCCATAAGTAGGTGGTATGAACAGGCGCTGCTACGCATACTGCGCCAAGCGAGAACATTGCGACGGTACGCAGCGCAACGTGGAGTGGAATGAAAGTCCGGGAGATCATGTCATAAGCTAAGGAGCTTGCACGGCAAAAGCAAGCCGGTCCCGAAGACAAATCGTCCGTTCGAGTCGAGGGTCAGGTGCATGAGATGTGCATTGGCGAGAGTCCACTGGAAATTGCAGCTAGAAATTCACTCGTACGATTGCGGAGTCAAACATACTAAGATTTTGTTTGTATAGGGATTGCTCATTCAGGCATGCACTAATTGCTAGAACATTTAACTTGACAATGTGACCTACGAAGCGATAAATTAGTTGATTAGGCACTCATTCTTGATTTCATGTCTTTGACTGCAATCCAACTCTGTTCGTGACCCCCAAACGGCCCACAAATTCCCGACTTGTTAGTGCACTCGTCTCGTGCAGAGTTCTTGCTCTGATGGCAGTTCTCGTGTCGTCTTGTGTACTTTATGCAGCCGAGCTCTCGCCAGCTTTGGTGGGTCAATTGGATGCAGCAAGCCCGGACGATTGGATCAGCGCAATCGTCATCTTAGAGAGTCCGCTCGACATCCGAGCTCTGGATGAGCGACTGCATGAGGGGAAAGCGTCGTTTTCACGAAGGTACCGCGAAGTTGTCGGGGCGCTGCATTATAATGCGGAGCAGACTCAGCCCGCGCTAGCAGCAGAACTTGAGCAGGGGAAAATAGCCGGGCACGTATTGGGCTACACCCGGTATTGGATAGAAAATTTGTTTGTCATCTCGGCACGAACGGATTATCTGAAATCGCTGGCCACACGCGGCGACGTGAAGTACATGACGGAAAATTTTCGTGCGGAGCCAATTCTGGACGTTGAAGTGTCGCGCAGGCGTTCGCTGGACGACGACTCAACGTTGACGTCAATTGATGCTATTGGAGCCACTCAAGTACGCCAGCAGCTCGGAATTACGGGAGCAGGAACAATTGTGGCAAATCTGGACGTCGGAGTAGATGCCGATCATCCAGCGCTGTCAGCAAACTGGCAAGGAAATTTCGCACCGGTATCTGAGTGCTGGCTCGATGCCGTAGGCAACGGATATGCGACTCCGCAGGAATCAGGCGGGCATGGCAGCCACGTAATGGGGACGATCTGTGGACAGGCGGTTAATGGACAGGATACGCTGACAATTGGCGTTGCACCTGGGGCACACTGGATTGCATCAAATGCAGCCGACCAAGGCGGAGGTCCGACTCTTGACAACGATGTTCTCGAAACTTACCAGTGGTTGATAGATCCCGATGCAAACCCGCTAACACATGATGATGTTCCTGATGTGGTGCAGAATTCCTGGGGCGTAACATCGAGTCTTGGCTATCCTAACTGTTATGATTTTTGGAATACGGCAATCCAAAATCTTGAAGCGGCGGGCGTTGTCTGTATTTTCAGCGCCGGCAATGAAGGCGCATTTGGATTGCGCAGCCCCGCAAAGTATGAACTGACATCAACACAGGTATTCTCGGTTGGGGCGGTTGATAGTGATGGTGAGACTCCCCCCTATCCGATTGCGAGCTTCTCGAGTACCGGGCCGTCCGATTGCCCACCCAATATTAATGCAATCAAACCTGAGATAGTAGCACCCGGAGTAAACATCTACTCGTGCAACTCGACGGGTGGGTATGCGACGCGCAGCGGCACGTCTTTCTCCGGTCCGCATGTGACTGGCGTGGTTGCACTCATGCGTGAGGCTTGTCCGGATTGTGATCCCATTACTATTAAGCAAATCTTGATTAGCTCCGCCACGGACTACGGTCCGGTTGGTGCGGACAACACCTATGGCTCTGGGTTTCTGAATGCCTTCGGAGCCGTCAGTTCAGCGCTGGGAATTGGCCGAGTGACAGGACATCTGCAGACCGCCGGCGGAATTCCACTGGCCAATGTACTCGTCAGAAACATTACAGGTGGAGAGCAGTGCCTAAGCGATGAGAACGGTAACTACTCACTTGCACTTGCACCCGGCAGTTACAATCTCTCGTACAGTCGATATGATCTCGTTCCGCAGACTCTCAATAGTGTTCCAGTATTGGCCGGCCAGGCAACGATTCGAAACCTGAACTTAAGCCTTCTCCCTGCCGCTACGGTAAGCGGGACTGTGACTTGCTTCGCACTGCCGGCAGTGGGAGCGTCTGTCCGTGTTCTCAACGCTCCAATTCCTGCTACTACCACCAATGAAAGCGGATTCTACTCACTGACACTTCCACACGGAACCTGGTCGCTGCGCGCCGGGTCACTCGGCTGTGATTCGATGACCGTGCAAAATGTTAACGTGAGTGGGAATACCCTTGTCAATTTCCCGCTCGCCTATGACGTAACCCTGACCTGTGCACCAATAGACAGTTTTGGATATGGCGCCTGTGAATCGGTTGATATAGAAGGACCGCACTTTGACTGGTTAGAGATATCACCGATTGCGGGAGGGCCAGGAACTCCAAGCGGAATGACCGGCGATGACCAATTTATCAGAGTCCCGTTGCCCATCAACTTCAGGCTCTACGGCGTTGACTATGATTCGGCCTACATATGTACGAACGGATTCCTGACCTTCGATTCATCCAGTACTCGAAATAACAATCACCCGTTGCCGTACGACGATTTGGGTCATGCTGTGGTACCGTATTGGGATGACTGGTATCCACTTGGAGGAGGAGGTGACGTCAGTTATTACCATTTTGTCGCAGCCGATGCGTTCATTGTGGAATGGTACAATCTGGAGCACTTTCCGGGTGCACCACCGCGTGAAACTTTTCAGGTCTGGCTTTACGATTCGGCAACGAATCCAAGCCCGACCGGAAATAGTCAGATTCGATTTCAATATCTCACAGCCGAACCGGCCAGCACGACCACTGTAGGCGTGCAGAGCGGGACGAGGGCCAACCAGTACGTGTATAACGGATCGCTGCATCCGTTTGCGCACGGAATGAGCTCGGGACTCGCCATAACTTATGGTGGATTCCAGACGGTACGCGGTGTGTTGGAAGGAACAGTACTCGATTGTTTCGGTGCACCGGCAGATGGGGCAATTGTGCGGCTGCTCGAATCTCCCATCGACAGCGCCGTATGCGATGCGAGCGGATTTTTTCGAACTCACCTGGATCCGGGAGTATACACCGTCAGAGCGTCAAAGGCTCCGTGTTCCTCGGTTCTGGAAGAGGGTACACTGATCGCATCGGGTGGCACGACCACTTTGGATTTAATCCTGCTGCCGCCGCCGACGATTTCGGGAATAGTAACTGATTGCCGGGGTGGAACCGCTGCAGGGTCTATCGTGTCGCTTCCGGGAACAAGCTACCCAACGGCGCTAACGAATGGAGCCGGTTTCTACACATTGAGCGTGGCCGCGGATACATACGCCGTCAGAGCGGACAATGAAATTTGCTCTGCAGTGACACACACAGGTATCATTGTTTCCGATGGTGCAAACGTAACGCACCATTTGTTGCTGAACCCCCCGCCCGCCATTCAGGGCGTCATCACCGATTGTAGAGGAGGCGTAGCGCCTGGGGCGATCGTGCAGCTTTCTGGAGCCGGGCTTCCTGCCGACACTGCAGACGCCGCCGGGTTCTACCGTTTCGAAGTCGTACCCGACACATACCGGGTATGGGCGGACAATGCAATTTGTTCGTCGATCGAATCCGGATCGATTATCATTCTGGATGGGCAGACTTTGACTGTTAATCTAACGTTAGCGGCGCCACCTGCCATCAGCGGAATCATCATTGACTGCAATGGCGAACCCGCTGCCAATGCAATTGTGACATTCCCCGGATCCGCTTTGCCACAGTTGTTCAGTGATCCGACGGGACGTTACTTTGTAACGGCGTTACCGGGGTCCTACTCCGTTCGTGCAGACAAGGACCCGTGTTCAGCAGTGCAGTCAGATGGAAACTTGGTCTTGGACGGTGACACAACCTACGTGAGTCTGACGCTATTGCCGCCGCCGTCGATTCAGGGAGTCATCACAGACTGCAGTGGCGGACCGGCGGCATCCGTTGAAGTTGTTTTCCCCGGGAGCGGCATTGCTGATGCCATTACGAATGCATCAGGTTACTATCATGTAGACGCATTTCCCGGATTGTTCACCGTAGGGGCGGACAATGCCTATTGTTCAGCCATACTGTCTGCAGGTCACACCCTGGCGGAAGGTGAAACGCTCACCGTGAATCTAACCTTACGCGGGCCGGCTGCCATTCGTGGCATAGTAACAGATTGCTTCGGCGCCCCGGCAAGTCATGCGACTCTCGACCTTGTAGCGGAATTCCCTATCTCGACCAATGCCGACAGTTCGGGCCGCTATTTGTTCACGGTGTATCCCGGTTCGTATCGCATCCGCGCTGACAATGCGAGTTGTTCATTTGCCGAATCGGGACAAGTCAACGTCAATGACGGCGACACACTGATTGTCAACTTGACCTTGAATCCTCCTCCACGAATTCAGGGCGTCGTGACGTCTTGTCTTGGAGGCCCGGCACAAGGTGCACTTGTGCATCTGGTTGGAACCTCCTATCCGCCGCTTGTGACAGGTAATGACGGATACTACGGATTTGATGTCGTACCGGGCACATACCAAGTATCAGCAAGCTTAAGTTTCTGCTCGGCCGTTTCAGGCCCGCCACAAGTTGTTCCCGAGGGTGCACTGGTCACTCACAATTTGACGCTCGCACCCCCGGGTTCGCTGGAAGGATTGGTGGAGTCTTGCTACGGCGGTCCGGGTCAGGGAGCTATGCTACGATTGCTGGACAGTGATATCGCTGATGAGTTCGCGGATCAGTCCGGATTCTATCGATTCGGTGTCTTGCCCGCAGGGTCTTATTCGGTGGTGGTTACGCTCGCGCAATGCCTGGCTGAAACCGCATTTGTTAATATTACGGCAGGTGCACCGGTGACTCTCGGGTTTGAGCTAAGCCCTGATCTGTCGTTTCTTTGTGACGAGACAGATTCACACGGGTATACTCTCTGCGAAGATAGTGATCCTGACGGACCGGTCTATCAGTGGCGTGAAATCGCTCCTGCACAGGGAGGCATGGGGACCGTATTAAACGGACTCACGGACAATAATTTTGTTGGGCCGCTGACACTTCCATTTCCGGTAAAAATTTTCGGAGCGACGTATAACTCGTACTTTGTCGGATCGAATGGGGTGGTCTCGTTTCAAGGAGGTGTATCGACCATTCCCGGTTGCCTCCCGGATGCAAATTTCGGCACTGCAATCGTTGGATACGGTGCCGACCTCAATCCTGCAGTTTCGGGTGGGGAAGTCGCGATTCGGCACGATACGAGTTCGCATTTGCTCGTAGTGGAGTGGTCTAATGTCCAGCGATGCTGCGAACCGGGAGATCGGGTATCGTTTGAGATCATTATTCGCGAATTTGAAGCCTATCCCACCGTGGGCGCAGACAATGAGATTTTGGTGCAGTATGCTGATTTGCCGTCTGAAGGTGACTACGCGAGTGTCGGGATACAAGGGTCCAATGGAGCGACCGCGCTCAACTACCTCTGTGATGGCAATCTAAGCCCATACTCAAGTGGACTGGTTGCAGGCCGCGCAATCTTGTTTTCTACGGGCCGTACAGAACTGACTGTTGATCTCGAGGTGAACCCCTCCCAGGTAGTGAAAATCATGCCGGTCGGAGTCAATAGCAGCGATTCTCTCCAGATTTGCAATGCAGGGACATTCTATCCACTCAACTGGGTGGTAAACATCTATCAATATGCACCATCGAGCCTGCTCATGACATCCGCCCCAATTGTACAAATTGAATCTCCGGAACGCCGACGAGACGGGTTAGACAGCCGTGGCGGTCCCGATCCTCTGGGATATTCATGGGTGGACTCGCAAGAGCCGGACGGACCAGTTTATGCTTGGGCTGAGATACGGACACTCGGTACGAACACCGGCATGCATTCTAATAATCAGTACCTTTCCGTGCCATTGCCATGGCCCTTTACGCTTTACAACTTCACCTACAATTCGATTTTCATCTCAACCAACGGCAACGCGCATTTTGACGACCCAACCATTGATGGATTTAATCGCCCGATTCCTTCTGCAACTTCCCCCGACGCCCTGTTGGCCGTCATGTATGACGATCTGTCAACGGCGACTTTTGGTAACATCTATTACTTTAATGACCTGATTAACCACCGCTTTATCATTGAGTGGGACTCGGTCGGAAGGCATCTGGCGAGCGGAGCATACTCTTTTCAAATTCTGCTTTACGAAAACGGACCGATAATTTATCAGTATAAGCAGCTAAGTGGCATTGTAAATTCTGCCACAGTTGGCATTGAAAACAGAACTGGAAGCGTTGGTTTGCAAGTGGTCTACAATGCGAACTATCTGGCGCAGGGACGTGCCATTCGATTTGGTACATTTCCTCAGTGGTTGAGATTGCCAACGGTGACGTCGGGAACGCTGCCGGCTGATCAGTGTACCACGCTGACATTGAATTTCCGCGCGTCGACACTTGCTAACGGCAGCTACGGTGGCGAACTTGTGATTCAGAGTAATGATGCCGATGAAAATCCACGGATCATTCCGGTTGAGTTACTTGTTGGTGTGACAGAACCTCCTGAAGAGCTGACGATGCACTATTCGCAATCCGGCGCCACCCTGACGTTTCGATGGTCACCGACCGGGGCACCCTACTACAGGCTTTACTCATCGCCGACTGTCTCCGGGCCATTCACCAATGTCATTGCCACGACGTCGGCAACAACCTTAACTATCAGTGCGCCTCCAGCGACCACCCTCTTTTATCGGTTGGTCGGTTCGACGACGCCCTAGTCCCGTAGTTTTCGGAAGGCCAAACGGACCGCCCCGCCGCCATGCGGGGTTTGTTGTATAATTAAATACAATATATTAAGCAACTTATGTGCAGAGTCGCTATCTATCACGATGCCTCATTTTGTTTGCTCTCACCCCGTAAACACTGCCGTGGGAACCCTCGTTCAAGAATGAAACCCGACTGCCCATTGACAAGTAGACCATAGATAGGTAAATTTGCTATTCTGTCTGCGCAGAGCACTCATTGCAGAATTTACTAAGAGAAACAATAACAATATCTTGAAAAGCTCGCCTGATTCAGGCTTGAGCGTTGCACCTAACCTCTAAGATGAGAACAGATACTTTGGATTCCAAGATGGATATTAAGGACAGCGGCAAGCACACCTTTCTAAACAACGCAGATCCGGAAGCGATTGAGGGGTTTTATCTCGATTTCCTGAGGAATCCTGAATCGGTCGATCTCTCCTGGCGCCGCTTTTTTGAGGGGTTTGACTTTGCTCGCTCGTTAAACGGTGCTCTGGCCGGCTATCCTGCGCAAGCGCCGCAGAAGTTTGAGCAGGAATCACGCGTGCTCGCAATGATCGAAGAGTACCGCGTGCGCGGCCACTTGTTCACGAAGACGAATCCGGTCCGAGAACGGCGGAAGTATGAAGATCCGATCACGCTCGAGCGCTATGGATTCACGGCTGCAGATCTTGATACCGTCTTCGAGTCCGGCCGCGAGGTGGGGCTTGGACCCGCTAAACTTCGCGACATCATCAAATTGATGGATGAGACATATTGCCAGTCGGTTGCCGTCGAGTATATGTACATTCCGCATCCGAAAATGCGCGACTGGCTGAAGAACCGGATGGAATCGTCTCGAAACAGGGCGTCTATTTCTCGAGAGCAGCAGTTGATCATCTGGGATCGCGTCATGCGAACGGTACTGCTTGAAAAGTTCATGCACAGCCGGTTCGTCGGACAGAAGCGTTTCTCGATCGAGGGAGTGGATGCATTCATACCCGCGATGGATGCATTGGTCGAGTTGGGTGCAAACAAGGGCTTAGAGGAATTTGTGATCGGCATGGCGCATCGCGGCCGGCTGACCATTCTCCCGCACATTCTCGATAAGGAATTAGATCACATTTTTGCGGAGTTTGAGGGCAAGAGTTATGCGGATGATTCCTTCGCGGGCGACGTGAAGTATCACTTAGGGCACGCCTGCGAACGAAAGACCCGTTCAGGAAAAACCGTTCGGCTCCGAGTTTGCCCAAATCCTTCGCATCTGGAGGCAGTTGATCCGATTGTTGAGGGAATCGTCCGTGCCAAACTGGATGGCCGTTACCACAACGCCAATAAGATCGTGCCGATTTTGGTGCACGGTGATGCGGCGCTGGCGGGACAAGGCGTAATCTACGAACTGCTGCAAATGTCCCTGCTGGATGGTTTCAAAACCGGAGGCACCGTGCATGTCGTGCTCAACAACCAGGTCGGATTCACGACGAACTATCTGGACGGTCGTTCGAGCACGTATTGTACGGATGTTGCAAAAGTGACGCTGTCACCTGTGTTCCATGTCAACGCCGACGACGTTGAGGCGGTTGTCTACACCGTGCAGCTGGCACTTGAGTTCCGGCAGACGTTTAACCAGGATGTGTTTATCGATGTGCTCGGGTACCGCAAGTATGGGCACAATGAAGGTGACGAACCACGGTTCACACAGCCCATACTCTACAAGGCTATCGCTAAACATCCGAACCTGCTCGAAATCTACAGTCGCAAACTCATCGAGCAAGGCGTGGTTGAAGAAGAAACTCTAAAGCAGAGACAAGCGGAGTTTCAACAGAGTTGCCAGGAAGCCTACGAGCGATCGAAAGCGGATAAAATGCCGCTGTCTCCTTCGTATGAAGAGGATGAGTGGAAAGCCTTCCGTACTGCTTCCGCTTCCGATTTTGAAGAATCCCCCCCGACGGGAGTCGACGAAGCGGTCGTGCGCAGGATCGGCGCGCGGATTAACTCTCTACCGGAGGGCCCGGCGTTTTTTCAAAAGGTTGTCAAGATTTTCAACGACCGAAAGCACTTGTTCGAAGAGCACGGCAAGTGCGATTGGGCGATGGCCGAGTTACTCGCATATGGGACACTGGTCAACGAGGGTCATCCGGTCCGAATTACTGGTCAGGATGTCGAACGCGGTACGTTCTCGCATCGACATGCCATTCTGAAGATTGAAGATTCGGAAAAGGAGTTTTGCCCGCTTGAACACATCAGCGAGAGTCAGGCTCCATTTCGGATCTACAATTCACTGCTTTCGGAAGAGGCTGTAGTCGGATTTGAATACGGCTATGCGATGAGCGCGCCGGAATCCCTCGTGGTATGGGAAGCGCAGTTCGGCGATTTTGTCAATGGCGCCCAGATCATGATTGATCAGTTCATTGTGGGCGGGGAAGTCAAGTGGAAGCACCAGAATGGTCTGGTTCTGCTGCTGCCCCACGGTTCCGAAGGTCAGGGGCCGGAGCACTCTTCGTGCAGACCGGAACGGCTCCTGCAGCTTGCAGCGGAGTACAACATACAGGTCATCAACGCATCGACACCGGCCAATCTGTTTCATGCACTGCGCCGGCAGTTCGCCCGGCCATTCCGCAAGCCCTTAGTCGTCCTTTCGCCAAAGAGTCTGCTGCGTCATCCAGACTGCATGAGTCCTATCTCCGATTTTGTGCAGGGCACAAGATTCCTGGAAGTGATTGATGATGCGAAGGCACAGCCGAAGCAAGTCACAAAATTGATTTTTACGTCAGGTAAGATGTACTACCAATTGGCAGAGCATCGTGCCAAGACTCAGCGAAATGATGTCGCAATCGTGAGGCTGGAACAATACTACCCTCTGGCCCATGGTCAGATTGATCAAGTGGTCAAGAAATACAAGTCCGCCAAAAAGGTCCTGTGGGTACAGGAAGAGCCAGAGAATTTCGGCGCATGGACCTATTTGATGCGCAAGCTCGGTCACATTCCGCTTGTGCCCATAACCCGCAAGGAATCCAGCTCATCGGCTTCAGGATTCTATGAACAGCATGAACTCGATCAGGCCGAATTGACGCACCGCGCGTTTGAAGATTGACCGGCTTCAATAGTAGATTGCCAAACTCCCAACTAACCAACCAATGGAAATAACCATACCCAGCCCCGGCGAATCGGTGACGGAAGTTACAGTTTCGACGTGGCTGAAGTCCGACGGCGATTTCGTGCGGAAGAACGAGGAACTCTTTGAAATAGAGTCGGACAAGGCGACGCTCTCTGTTTCCGCTGAGACAGATGGAGTTTTGAAAATACTGATTCCGGCTGGTTCGACGGCAAGAGTGGGAGCCGTGGCTGCAAGCATAGAAGCAAAGGCGGCACCCGCAGCCGATTCAAAACGAGTTGCCGAAACCAAGCCGGCTGACAAGTCGGTGAAAAGTGCTGGAGCTCCCGGTAATGCCTCGACCTATGCGGAGAATTTGCCGTCGGTTGCGGCCAAGAAGATCATGGCTGAGAAAGGTATCGCCGTCTCGGAAGTGAATGGTTCGGGTCGTGGCGGGAGAATTACGAAGGCCGATGTGGTGGATCGAGAGGTAGCGTCAATTGCGCCGATCGTGGACACGGTAGTCAAACCGGATATCACTGGAAAGTCAGCAAACGTCA
>CAZVXJ010000050.1:0-14003 GCA_964631675.1 uncultured Alphaproteobacteria bacterium | reverse complement strand
TTCGCATGGCGGTCCGTGTTTTCAGAGCGCGGGCTAAGAAGTTTTGCAACTAAGCCGGTCCATCCAGTCTGGTGGGATGCACCGAGACCTGCACCTGTGTCACCGTGGAAGTATTCGTAAAACAAGATGTGATCTTTGAAATGCGGATCCGATTGGAACTTCTCATTTGATCCGAATACTCTTCTGTTTCCGGTCGAATCCCGCAGAAAGATCCCGCAGAGTCTTCGGGTTAACTCCTGTGAAATTTCCAGAATGTTCATACGGTTTCCACTTCCAGTGGGGCATTCGATCTTGAAGTCAGGCCCGTAGTAATGGTAAAATTTTTGCAGTGATTCGATGATCAGATAGTTGATTGGGAACCAGATCGGACCGCGCCAATTGGAGTTACCTCCGAACAATCCGGTATCGGACTCTGCCGGTTGGTAGGCCACACGAAAGCTCTGGCCGTCCATGTGCAGTTCATAAGGTTCTTCGGCGTGAATTTTCGAAAGCGCACGAACACCATGATCGGATAAAAACTCGGTTTCATCGAGCATACGTTTAAGCAGCCGTTTCAGCCGGCTGCCGCGCAGAAGCGACAGTAAACGGCGCTCGCCCATGCCCGGCTCGGTCCAGCGCGACACCAGAGACGCCATATCGGGGCGGTTCTGCAAGAACCACTCGAGCCGTTCTTTGAATTGCGGTGTGGTCAAGAGGTAGTCCGGCTCCAGTGTCTCTGCCGCAAACATGGGTATCAATCCTACTATCGATCGTACTTTTAACGGAATCAGTGAATGATCGGGCAGGTGCAAGACATCGTAAAAGAACTCGTCCTCATCATCCCACAGATCGACCCCCTGCCCACCCAGGTTAGACATGGCGGCAGCTACGCGCAGGAAATGCTCAAAGAACTTCGTGGCCATATCCTGATAGGCAGGATTGACCGTTGACAGTTCGAGTGCAATTCGCATCATGTTCAGGCAGTACATCGCCATCCAGCTTGTCGCATCCGACTGCTCGATTCGGCCACCGGTGGGGAGAATGGAACTGCGGTCGAAGACTCCTATGTTGTCCAGTCCGAGGAATCCACCTTGAAAAATATTGTGCCCGTCCTCGTCCTTTCGATTCACCCACCATGTAAAATTCAGTAGCAGTTTGTGATACACCCGCTCAAGAAAGGCGATATCTCCTTTTCCACTGTGCTTCTTGTCGAACTTGTAGACCCGCCATGTTGCCCACGCATGGACCGGCGGATTCACATCGCTGAAGTTCCATTCGTACGCAGGCAGCTGACCGTTTGGATGCATGAACCACTCACGCGTCAGTAATAGCAGCTGTTCTTTTGCAAACTCCGGATCCACCATTGCCAGCGGAATGCAGTGAAAGGCCGAATCCCAAGCCGCAAACCATGGGTACTCCCATTTGTCGGGCATCGACAGAATGTCACGCGTGCTTAGATGAGACCACTCGTTATTGCGGCCTTGCTTGCGCTCGGCCGGCGGCTTGATTTGGCCTTCATCACCGCGGATCCATGAAGGCATGTCATAGTGATAGAACTGCTTTGACCACAGCATGCCCGCGCAGGCCTGTCGCTGGACGAGACGCGCATCCGCGTCGGTCATGCCGGCCTGCAACTCGGCGTAGAATTCGTCTGCTTCAGTCATACGCCGGGAGAAAGTTGCGTTAGCATCGCCAAATGCATCTTTATGTTCCGCGCCGGATAGTCTGACTTGCACCGACACAGAGTCTCCTGCTTTCACATTCCGGATGAAATGTGCCGCGCACTTTGTTCCTTGCAAGGCTGGATTCACCGCACCCAATACACCGTCCACCACGCAATCGTTGATCGCATCTTTAGGAAACGCAACCGTGTTCTTTACACCATAGAGGCGCTCGAGATTGGTCTCATTCTCGCAAAACATCAGGCTGGATTCGCCATCCATGTAGAGATGATACACACCAAGCTTTTCATGGATTAGCTCTACAAGGTTCTTGTCCACATACCTTAAACTCGGCGAATTTGCCGACTGCCGCCATTTCAAGTCATTTCGGAACCATATTGTTGGAAGCAAGTGCAGCACAGCAGATTCCGGCCCTCGATTCCATGCGGTAATGCGATAGAAGAGATCACGCTCATCGGCTTTCGCTACCTCCACGAAGATATCAAAGTAACGATTTTGATCAAAGACTCCCGTATCCGCCAGTTCAAATTCAGGATCGAGCCGCGTACGCCTTGCATTTTCGGTGCGAAGCCATTGGTACGGAAACGCCGTCTGAGGGTACTTGTACAACATCTTGTTGTATGAGTGTGTGGGCGTTGCATCAAGGTAGTAATATAACTCCTTGACATCCTCGCCGTGATTCCCCTCGCTTCCGTTCAGTCCAAACAGGCGCTCCTTCAAAAAGGGATCTCTCCCATTCCAAAGCGCAAGCGCGAGACAGAGCTGCTGCTTTTCATCACTGAATCCTGCTATCCCTTCTTCACCCCATCTCCAGGCTTTGGATCGAGCTTGATCATGGGTCGTGTGATTCCATGCATCTCCGTTGGGGCTGTAGTCTTCCCGTACAGTTCCCCACTGGCGCTCGGAGAGATACGGTCCCCACTGCTTCCAAGGCGCAACTCCAAGCTTACACTCTCTTAGCCGTTTTTGTTCTGCTTGCATTCTTAAAGCTCGCGGGTTGTTTGGGTGGCCACCGATGGCCGATTAGCCGCGAGGGCTGAACTGTTGTACTGCATGGTTTGAGTCGGATAGGCGAAGACGATATCTAGCTCCTGTAAACTCCGTACTACTGCAAGCATCAAGTCCTGTTGTGCTGTCATCATGTCCTGGTAGTTGGTGCTCATCGTGAAACACACGACCAGAATGTTCAAACTGTATGTCCCGATCTCATTCATTGCCACCACCGGATCAGGATGGAAACGGGAATCGGCGAGAATCAGCTTGCGGATAGCGAGTACTGCCTGTTCAACTTTCCCTGGAGGAGTGTCGTAGGGAATCTCCAAGGTGAATTTGACTCGCCGTTTGCGCATTGCAGAGTTATTCGTGATTGCGGTCGTTGTCAATTGTGAATTGGGGACCGTAATCAACTGATCGGTAAAGGTGCGAATTCTCGTCACACGAATACTGATGTCCTCAACGATGCCTTCATGCTCCCCGATTTTTATCCAGTCGCCAATCACAAAAGGCCGATCCACAAACACCACAACACTGCCGAAAAAATTTGCCAGTGTGTCCTTTGCAGCAAGACCCAGCGCCAGACCGCCCAGCCCCAAGCCTGCCACCAGGGAGGTCACGGAATAGCCGAGTTCCTGAAAAATAATGACGACGCCGATCAGCACAAAAACGATTTTTGCCGTACGGCGAAAGAGTGGAACGAATTCCAGCATCGGCGAGCGATTCTCCACCGCCTTTTCCCGCATATGAGCCGCGCTGCGGTCTATCAACCTCAGGAAGAACCAAATCGCAATCCATACGGTAGCAGCCTTGATCAGGGCTCGGACAAGGTGATGGAGTTCCGGCAGACGATTGGAGAGCGGCAGCACCTCGTAGGCGGCCCATAGTCCCAAGACGAAGCAAAGCGCACTAACCGGCTTCGAGATCGCTTCAATCAGTATGTCATCGACCGATGTTTCGGTTTTCGCAGTCAGATGCACAATTCTGCGGAGCACCGCCATGCACACAACACGCAAGACGTAACCGCCTGCAAGGCACGCCAGAGCCAGCAGCCAGTCAGATGCTTCAATTCCGAAGAACGTATGCGACAGATAGTAAGATATGTCTTTCATGAGTTGGATCGAAGCAGCTTGTTTAGCTGCCGTTTAGTGCGGCGAGTATTCTTGCACATCGCGCATCCCACGTATAGTCCCTCGCGACTTTGCTGAAGGCCGCATCCGGCATGTCTCTCTCGTCTATCTTGGAGAGACCCGTCCTTAACGCCTCAACCATTGCATTCACATCATCAGGCTCAAACAATATGGCATCGCGGCCATCCTCCAGGACCTCCTTGATCGTGGGAAAGGCCGGGCCGACAATGGGCCGTCTTGCCGCCATGTACTCAAACATCTTCATTGGAGAGCATCCGCGAATGGTCCGGACTTTCCAAGTCCACATCATCAGCAGTATATCTGATGCGGCAAGCCACGTGGGAATCCGGCGATGTTCCACCCGGCCCGGAAAATGCGTGTTTTGACCCGATCTCGATTCTGCCAGCTTGCGATAGTGCTCAACTTCGTCGTCACTCCCACCGACAAAATAGAAGTGAACATCGCGAAATCGTTCGGCAGCAGTTAGAACCAGATCGATGCCGCGATCGGATCTCAGCGCACCAGTGTAAACGACAATCCTGCGGTCTGCAGGCAGCCCCAGAGTCTCTCGTGCATCGTGTTTCGAAATGTTTCCCCGAAACATTTCGAGGTCCACTCCATCGTGGGCGGCGATGATCTTTCGCTGCGCGATACCGTACCCCGCCCAGGTCTTTCCCAGGGCATGAGAAATCGTGACCAATGCACGACAGGACTTGGAGTTGACGATCCGCACAATGCGTTTCATCATGTAGCGGTTCAGAACGGCACTTCCAGGATGTGCATACTCTTCATGCGCCTCGAACACAAACGGTATTCCGGTCTTCTGGAGAAACAAGACGGACCACGGATTACGGGTGTAGAGCAAATCAAGCGCGTGTATGCGAATTGCCTCAAGTGTGCCCTTGACCGTGCCCAGCACTTCCATTCGTCCGAACCAGCGATAACGAGCTACAAAGTGAATCTTAAATGGAAGCTCATCACCAAACATTGTGCGCGCAGCCTCTTCGGCCGCCTGATCGGAGGCAAAGCGGTCTGCGCGAGGAATGAAAAGTACCACGTCATGGCCAAGCCCGGCGAACGCGCGGCACATTTGGACGACTTGAACGCTGTTTGCGGCCAAGGACGGGAATCCCGTACTGTGGACATAGCCAATTTTCATGCAAGTCGAATTTATGCAATTCCTGCGAGAGGTGCAAGACCTGAAAACAGAACGGGGCGCGAAAAACTCCGCGCCCCGTCGGGAAATGCTAGCTAATGGCGTTACTTCATCAAGACCATCTTCTTAACGTCGGTAAAGCTGCCGCTTTCAAGACGATAGAAGTAGAGGCCCGACGACAACCTTGCGGCGTCAAAGGCGACGGAGTAAACTCCTGCAGGCTGGACTTGGTCAACAAGAGTCGCGACCTGCTGTCCGCCGATATTGTAGATCGTCAACTTGGTCGGTCCGGCATCCTTCAGTTCATAACCAATTGTTGTGCTTGGATTGAATGGATTGGGGAAGTTTTGCTGGAGTGCGTACTCCCGAACAACCGGTGTAGTGCCTTCGGGCACTGAAACGAATTCGACGGTTAGATTAACGGGGAGAACATACGTCGAATCCAGCACATCGCTGCTGATATTGACATACACGCTGTAAGTGAAACCTGGGCGAAGTTCGGCGGCATTCAGACCGATCGAAAGTACCTGCTGGCCGGCCCCGGGAACATCGCCGGCGGATGGACCCACATTGATCCAAGTCGTATTGAAATCCACTTCGTAAATGCCAATTCGATCGCCTGTATTGTTCTGCAAAACAGCCCCAAAGACGAGCAATGTACTGTTCCAACCACCGGTAATCGTACAGCCTCCGGCGCGGTCGCCGGCCCCAGCTTCAAGCTGAACAACAAACTCGGTCAACAGTGAAAGCGGGTGCATGCGAGTGACGCGAGTGGCCGTACCAGCTCCATTCTGGCTGAAGATGTACAACTTGTAGCCATCGGGGTCGGTCAGTCGCCATGCCAGGCCGGTTATGGCCAATTCGTCAGCGCCCTCATTCTGGAAGTAGCGAATCACGTTGCCGCTGCGGTCGATTTCGTAGATGTCCGAATAGTAGTCTGCAACCCAGAAGTGATCGAGATCGGGATCATAGGCAATAGCGCGAGTCGGGTTGAGCGGGCTGTAAATGCTGTCCATGGTCTGGCCAGTATTGATGTTAATACCGACCAGATAATGAGAATCGGAACCCCAAAGAAGTTCTCCGTCCCAGGCCATATCAAACCAGCCGTAATCCGAGGTTCCAGGCTGAGGTATGAATCCTTCATAGTCACCATCCAGATCGAAGCGGTAGATTCGATTTGCGGCACCGCCGCCCGTCGCATACCAGTAGTCCCCGACAAATTCCACACCTGTGATGATATGGTCGCCGGTGAGGCCCGTAACGTTGATGATATCATTCTGCAAGAGGTCCCACGGTGTTGGGTTGTCATCGCCGGCATAGGTGATATCCAGTGAGTAATCCAGCGGTCCGTTGCCGCCATTCAGGATGGAAATACTGGTCGTATCAGATTCGCCTTGGCCCACCGTGACGTTCACAGAATCATCGGTCAACGCAAACTCAGGATGAGTCAAACTAAGGTTCACTGTTTCGAGACTATCCAGCTCCACGACAACGTCGGGCACGGTTGCATCATTGAAGCGATATTGATGGGCACGAATTGTGTAGGTACCGATCAACACATCGGGAATGAAATACCATCCAGTATCGTTGGTCGCGGCATTGTAGTTCTGGCCGTCGATTGTCACGGTGACGCCCGGCATCGGCTGATTGGTTTCCGCATCGCGGACCTGGCCGCGCACATCACCAAACAGCATACGAGCGTTGGTCGTGAACAAGATAGCGCGGTTGTTCGAAACCGTTGCCGACCCCGGTGTATGAGTCGTCTGGTAGTTAATCGGCAACCCAACCCGTCCAAACGGAGCCTGAATGCCAATGGATTGTCCCTCAGCCTCAAATCCTTCACCCGTCATGTTCAGTGTGACGGCCTGGTATTGGAAGAGAATCTGACCATTTCCGTCGAAAGTCGGATAATGATCCTCATCATACAGGACAAGTTCGAAATTCAGCTGTGTGGAGTTGAATGCGCCGGTGGCTTTCCACTGGATGATATAGCGGTGATTGGCCGCATCGTAATAGTCCCAGACACCCAAACCGGCGCCGGAAGTCTTAAGGTCATCCCAATAGGGCGCCATCATGGCATTCGGCGCCTGTTGAGCAGGAATCGGGAAGTTCCGGAATCCATCGTACCATGCCTGCGACCCGAAAGCAGCCCATCCGTTGGCGCAGACGGTGATCGAATCGAACTCCTCGCCATAATAGGTGAAATTGAATGGAAGCGAACGTGCTGTCGACCAGATGTTTGAAATCGTGTTCTTTTCGCCCGTGTCAGCGAGATTCAAATTCGTTCCCATTCCACCCTGCGAAATGTCCACATAGGCAAAAGTCGGATGCATTTCATAGGACACATCGGTGTTGTCATAGGCATAGTAGCCGTAAGCATCCGGTCCGGTGGGGTCGGCGGCCGTCGCGGAGCCGACTGAAATGGTGAACTGGGTTGTGTCGACAAGGCCATTGGCCGACGTGCAAATCAGCATCAGCGGCGCAACGTGTCCGCGGAAAGTAAGCGTGTTTGCACGGAGTGTGAATTGATCCGTCGTGTTGGTCACCACCGCGCCAGGAGCAATATCTCCGAAAGTTCCCTGGAAATCATCTACCGATACGAATGGACTGTAGGAAATCAACTGCCCGGTCGTGCCGTTCATGGCAAGTCCGCCGTTGTTTTTCACGGTAACACGGAACTGGCTGGTGACTCCCGGATTGAATGGTGTCGTGAACTGATGAGACTGCCAGTCCGTTCTTCCGCCGACACAAACGAGTTCGGTGGCAGCAACCGCGGGACCGGAACTGGAACTGATCGCAACGGTCAACAAAGCAGCTGCGTCATCCTGAAAACCTGGAGCGACGGAAACCCTGAATGAAGGCGACGGCAGCGCAGAGTCGCCGGGAGCGATATTCGCGTAATTGGCCGAACCCTGGACGACCGTGACCTGCGAACTATGACTGGTCATTACGGCTGAAATCCCGGTTGCCTGTTCTGCGGTACCAAAATTCTTGAAGTACATCGGCAGGTCAATGATTTCGCCGGGATTCACGATGCCATTGCTGTTTCCGCTGGTACCACCCGCATTGTCGTCATCGATTGCGTATGAACTCAAGGAAACATACTGTGTGAGAGGATTACAGGGGATGGTTGCCAGGTAAGGCACGTGATTGCGCTTCGTAATGGTCAGCAGCAGATCACCCGATGTACGAATATCGATCGGAAGATTAACGTGCCCTGTGGCGTCCGTGAGTTCGCGCGAGTAGGTTTCGGTACCTTTCCAAAGCACGACCAACGCATCTTGAATGGGCAGGTTCGTTCCACTCTCGAGAATATCCAATGCCATGTGGTGGGCACCGACGCTAACCTGTTGCGGGTGCGAAACGGTCATGACTGTTGGAACTCTCGTCCACATGGACAGAGAGGGTTCGCCCATTAGGTTGTTCCAACGTGTGAAGCTCTGAGCTTCCTGCGAACCGACACCAAAGGACAGCGGCAACCAAACTTTGGCAGCGTTCAAGGCGTGGCCGACATGTTCGATCAGCTGAGTTGTAATCGCATAAAGCAATCCGCCGGCAAACGTGCCGTTGGGCGGTGCATGCGTTCCGGAAGTCGAGGTACCGATGGCACAGACTCCGCCGCGAAGAGTCGTTGGTCCCGCACCTGCGAGCAGATAGGACTCAGCGATGCCAAGACCGCCGACAAACTCGTTCGCCCCGCAGGTGACGCACATCACTACTGGGAGGCGTGTGCCTGAGTTACAGGTATTGGCCACCGTATTCGGCATTTGACTCAGCCAGCTACCGCGCCAGAAGAAATAGCCCACACCGCCTTCAAGCTGCGTGCGAATAAGATTCGGATCGGTAGACGGATTGCACCAGGACACCGTGTTGTTATCGACATCGGTGTTCAACTGGAACTGCATGCTTGTCCACTGCATCAGCGTGTAGTTTGAGGCAATATTGTTACCCACTCCGGCGTACAGAAAGGCCTTTCTATACCACAGGGTGTCCGACATGTTCGGCGTACGCTCGTAAGCCATGATCTTGGCATTGATGATGGCCATCTCACTGCTATTTGAACCGGTGAGTCTTCCCACACCAATGTCCTCAAGATCGTCGCTGCTATTGCCCAGCGCAAATGGATGGTCGTACGAGTCGCCTGAACCGGTTGGCACACCGAAGCCGGCACTGGGATCTCCCATCAGACAAACAAATTCAAGCTTTGGATCGGACGTGGCATAGAGCTCTTGAATTCTCGAAACCATCGTGGTGTTGGACCAATTTGGACGTGCATCGATAATCACATCATAGCCACGACGCTTTTTCCATGTGGCGAGACTGTCTACCCAGGGAAGCATCTGCGCATCGCTTTTGGCTATGATCAGGTAGCTGCCGGGTCTCTCCGTGGCGTCAAGAAGAGCATCTTCGTCCAGGTTGGCAATGACCGACTCGTAAAGCGGGACCCAGGACCCGGTCGGCCGGCCCGGATTGAGCAGCTCGTTTTCGGACGGAGAAGCATTACCGACAAGATCCACGGTCAAGTTGTGGTAAATGCGTGCTTGACGGGTAACCGGATTCACCTGCACGGGATGCAGCGTTACCATCACCACGCGAAAATCACGCATGATCATGGGCATCGATGCTGTTGCAATTTCCGCCGGATACCATGCATCCTGTGTATAGACCGACGCATCCTGAATCACATTGTCGAACGAATTCCCCTCGCTGAGGTAGGGCATCGGGTCGACATCTTCCATCAATTCGAACTCGGCATTGGTTACCACCAAGTCCACACCGCCTGTGTTCGGAATCCGATAGTAGCGTGAAATCTGAGGCACGGTCGGTGAGCCTTCCTCGAAAATCACGGGCTCACCGGGCATGGCAAAGGACGAATAGGATTGAAAATCGATGAAATGCTCCTGAATCACTACTTCTGGAGCGTCAAGAGAAATTGTTGTGAACTCTGGTGAATTACTCGTGATTATGAGTGGCGTTGGCACATCTCCAAAGGCGGTCACTCCGACCGGAAACTCTCCGGTCTGAATCGCAAAGGCTGCAAAGGCCATCAAAGGTGACAGGGAAAACATCAATCGTCTCAAGTTCCGGGACATTATCAACCTCCAGATTTCGCCAAGGGCAGGGTAACGGGCAGGAAAGATCCGAGCGGACTTTCTGTAATTTAACCTCTAAAGTTACACAATGAGAATAGCACTCGCAACGTCAGTAGCAGGATCGTATGTTCTCCAGTTCGATGAAGACTTCGTGCCATAACGCATATCATGCACATAATTACTAGGCTGGCCAGTTCCACCGACAGTCTTAAGGGCTATTTTTTGTTGGTTTATGGAACATATCTCGCATGAGGCTGCGAGCGTGTTTATGGTATGTGAATTTTCTGACAGAGCGATTTTGTTTTGCCATACCTCTCACGCCGTAAGACTTGCTTGCGGCGAAGCTGTCATTGGGCCAGCTAAGAACTCGTGCACTTCCGTCTCTAATCCCACATTCGGGCTTGGTTCACCAACATTCACCGTGCACTGTTGCCAGCTGACCGTGTCAATATTCGCCCATAATTTGGGAGTGAAGTCCTTGACAAAGTGATTAGAACTCATTTTATTGCTATGTTCATAATCCTACGGCTAATCGTCTAACTTTGGACTGAAGGAGATTACAATGCGGAAGTTGATCAGCGCTATTTCTCTAATCGTGATGGGTATCATGATTGGTGGTTTCTGCGCCTATGCTACCCCCGGCTATGACAAGGCAGCGGTAACCCGATTGCTGGAGCAAGCCCGGGAGGGGACACCATTCTCTGTTCAACAATTACTCGAGGCTCGATATCTGGCAGCGGCCGGCGCGCCGATTGATGTTCCCCGTCTGATGGACCGCGATCAAGACCGCGACAACTTGGAGCGTGGGCGGAACACACTGGACGAGTACAGTTGGTCGGACAATCCCTATACGTGGGTCGACATCAGTCAGAATGGCACAAATACCGGACTGAGTTTTGATGATCAGAATCTTGGGCCATTCAATCTTGGATTCACGTTTTCTTATTTTGGACAGAACTACACATCCATACGAGTCTGCTCGAACGGATGGATCAGCCCGACCAGCACTTCCGCGGCGTACTTTAACGAGGCGATTCCCAACACGTTTGAGCCCAACAATGCAATCTATGGGTATTGGGACGATCTCTATCTGCCGACGGGTGGTCAGGTGCTGTACTTCGCGGATACGGCGAACAACCGCTTTATTGTGAGCTGGCTGGATGTGCCGCATATCAACGGAAACGGCAACTATACCTTTCAAATCATACTGCATTCCAATGGCAACATTGTGTACAACTACCAGAGTATGGCGGATGTCAGTAGCTGCACGATAGGTATTGAAAATCAGGCCGGGTCGCAGGGACTGCAGGTTTGTTATGACGGACAGGGAACGCTTCCAGAAAACACTTCCTCCATTCTCATCTCGGAGCAGGATGGCGTGCCTAATCCTGTTACAAATCTGGCCGCTTCTGTGAATGGGACCAATGTTGTGCTTACTTGGACTGATCCGACGCACGACACGAACGGCAATCCGATCACGATTACCAATTGCCAGGTGTGGCGTGGACTCGTCGGCCAGGGAACGTTGATTGCGACCGTGGGACCGGGCGTGCAGACTGCTACACACGCCAATGCGCCTGAAGGTGAAGCGCAGTATTCGGTTCGTGCATTCCTGACGCCGCTGTATGGCGCTCCACGCGTCGTGACGATTGTCGTAGGCAATGCAAGCTATGTAGAAGGTTTCGACCAGAGTAACGGACTATGGGTTGCAGGCGGCGATCCCGATGGATTTGAGTGGGGCGTGCCTTCCGATGGCCCGGCCGCGCGAAGCGAGCCAAATGTCTGGGGCGTGGACCTCGATGATTTCTACGAAGACAATCAGCATGCGTATGTTGACCTGGCATTGGAACTCCCAATTGAGTCTCCAGACGCCGAACTGACGTGCTGGATTTGGTTCTCAACAGAAGGTTCGTGGGATGGCGCCAACTTGAAAATCAGTACCGACGGCGGCAGCACGTGGGAAGTTCTCACGCCCGACGAAGGTTATCCGTTCGCGACGATCAGTTTTGACAATCAGTGGATTGGCGGCGAACCGGGTTGGTCCGGCCAGGCCACAAACTGGCAGCAGATTCATGTTCAGCTCGGTGACTACGTGAACCAAACACCGGTGTTCCGTTTCGACTTCGGAGCTGATCCGATTATCTCCGGTTTCCCGGGTTTCTATTTCGACGATATGGTGATTTGGGGACTTCAGGCTCCGGTTACTGCTTCGGTCTCCGGCACTCTGACACTTGACGGAGGAAACGGGAACGTTGCGCAGGCGGTTGTTCGAGCGAATGGTATCGGCAACCCCTCGACCAATCCGAATGGAGCCGGTGCGTACTCCCTTCCCGCCGTACTGGTCGGGCAGCGCCTGATTTCGGCTACGCTGGCTGGGTATGTTACGACTTCCATTCCTGTGAATGTGCCGGTTGGTGGCATCAACAACGTGAATTTTTCCATTCGCCGTGTTCCGCCACCCGCCCCGACCAATCTGGTTGTGACGAGCAACAGCGAGACAGGAGTTGTGCAGCTCACATGGAGTGCAGTTAATGATCCACTGGTGGACCAGTATCGAGTGTACCGCAAACTGCGGCATGACGAGGACTGGGTTTTGGCTCAGACCTACACAGGCACAAGCGGAACCGATCAATTGACCGTGGATGGAATCTGGCAGTATGCGATTCGTGCGACTGACATCAACGCCTCAACTCCCGTCGAGTCCGCAAACTCGAATGTTGAGGAAGCGTTGTTTGGCGAGATTCCGCCGACAGGTCTGCACGCGAATCATAATTTCGACGATCATATTCACTTGTTCTGGCTGCCTCCCGGTGTGGAGCCTGCTTTTGAGCTTGGCTACGACGACAGCACCGCAGAAGCCTGGTACAGTGTTCAAGGGTTTGGCAACAGCGGACCGACGGATTATTTTGCGGTTCGGTTCACTCCACCGTCATCTGATTCGGTAGGGTATCCGCTCCCCATTCAGAGTGCAAACATCCTGCTCAACTGGGCGGATCCGGCTTTAGCTCAGGTCCTCATTTGCCCCGATGCCAACGGAGCTCCCGATGTAGACAATCAGTGGGTATCCGTTCCGAATGTTGCTGCACCGACCGACACAAATTGGGCCACGGCTGCCATTAATGGCGAGATTCTGCTCGAGGATGATTCTGATTTCTGGGTATGCTGGCAGTTTGCACCCGGGCTGGTTGGACCTTTGACGGGTTCAGACAACACGCAGGTTGATGGCCGCTCTTACTGGACACTTGACTTGGCCTTTTGGAATCAGTGGTTGAACCACGATTGGATGTGTCGCGTTTGGGTTGGCGGTGCCGAAGGCGCTGCGGCTACCCGTGATCGCGGCTACGTGCTGTCGGTTGGCACTCCGTCAGGCTATCGCATCGATCAGCTGCCAGTTGGGCAGGCTGCACCGATGGCCATGCCTTCGAAGGAAATGAACGGTGATTTGGAATTTGCCGGTCCGGTCAGGGCCAAGGGTGCTTCACCTGTTTCGTTCGAACAAGTTCTGACACCGAGCCTGAATCAACCGTCAACTGTAGAGGAAAATGCCTACTTCAGAGCACCTGACCTTGCGTATCGGGCTGGTAACCGTGGAACTTTGGACGAACTTACCAATTATCGGGTCTATCGCGACGGCGTGATGATCGCCCAGCCAGTCGATCCGCAGTATGACGATTTCGTTTCGGAAGGAATTGAGTACGACTATTACGTCACGGGCTGGTACGACAACAATCAGGAGTCGGGTCCGACGAATACCATTAGCGAAATGGCTGCCATGGGGCCCGCCGCACCGTCTAATGTGGTTGCTCTGACACAGAGTATTTCTACGATTCGAATTTCTTGGACGAATCCTACGATCAATGCGAACGGCCAGCCGCTGGTGGATTTTGCGGGTTGCAAGATCTACCGCGACGGAGATGAAATTGGACAGGTTGGCCCGGCGGTTACGCAATACGTGGACACGCCGCCTTCG